>JBAXQG010000194.1:0-1567 GCA_037131855.1 bacterium | reverse complement strand
TATGCGGCGGTGGCGGTGAGGCCAATCGCCTCGGCGTACTTCAGATAGGTTTCCACAGAGGCCACAACGACGCGGGCTTCGATTGCCAGAAGCTCGATGCCGACCAGGGAAACGCGAACCCAGGCGTCAACCACAACGCCCTTGTCCAGGATACGGTCAATCACTTCGACCAAGCTGGAAGAACCAATCGCCTTCTCTACTGCCATTTCGTAATCTCCTTTGTTTTAGCCGTACTTCTCCGGAGCCTTGCGGCTCGGCGTGACGCCTGCTTATGCGGCGGTGGCGGTGAGGCCAATCGCCTCGGCGTACTTCAGATAGGTTTCCACAGAGGCCACAACGACGCGGGCTTCGATTGCCAGAAGCTCGATGCCGACCAGGGAAACGCGAACCCAGGCGTCAACCACAACGCCCTTGTCCAGGATACGGTCAATCACTTCGACCAAGCTGGAAGAACCAATCGCTTTCTCAACTGCCATTTTATTTTCTCCTCCTTTCCATCAATTTATGGTCTTTCGCCTACTGGACGAAGCCAGCAGGGCGGCCAACAAAGTAGAGATCTCGAAGGGTTTGTCGAGGAAGCCTTTCACCCCCAACCCAGCGGCACGTTCCCGGCTCTCCTCATCCCCGAAAGCCGTGATCACCACCACCGGGGTCTGGAGGCCACCGGCACGGATCTGCTCCAACAGATCCAAGCCGTTCATATCCGGCAGATGCAAATCGAGGATCAGAATGTCAACCTCTCCACCTTTCCCGATATGAGCCAATCCTTCCTTGCCGCTGTAGGCTGTGCTCACTTGGTACCCCTCCTGGCTCAGGATCTGCTGAAGCAGCCAGCAGATCTCCTTCTCGTCGTCCACGACCAAGACGCTCTTTTTCATCCCGTTTCATTAGTCCTGTCTAGCGATCTTGGTATCACACTGAAGTAGAGAGCAAAAGAGATGCCAAATGGAGGGAATGGCGACAAACTTTGTCCGGAAAGCGGTTCACAGGTATTGCCAACGACGACGAGGGGACTATCGGATGCTTGATGTTGGGAATCATGCCCGGGTATGCGGGAGAAACGCCCAGGCTAGGAAGGTTTTTGTTTCAGCTCGTACTTGCGGATCTTGCCGCGCAGGGTTTTCTCATCGATCCCCAGAGACCTAGCGGTCCGGCTACGGTTCCATCCGTGCGCTTCCAAGGCCTGACGGATCGCTTCCCGCTCTGTCTCGACCAGCCGTCCCGATTCAAGGGCGAGGGGGATTCCTTGGTTGAGAATCAAGGGGAGGCGTTCTACGGGGAGGTGCTCTAGGCCGATTTCCCGATCGGCCAGGATAACAGCGCTTTTGATAGCGTTCTCCAGCTCGCGCACATTGCCCGGCCAGGGGTATTTCTGTAACCGGTCCATCGCTTCCGGGCGGATGCGTTCAATCGGCCTGTTGAACTCCCGACGGAAACGATCGAGGAAATAGCGGGCCAACAGGGGGATGTCGCCTTGCCGGTGGCGCAAAGGCGGGATGGTGATAGGGAGAACCTGGATGCGAAAGTAGAGATCTTCACGGAAGCGCCCTTGGCGCATGGCCTGCTC
>JBAXQG010000193.1:0-1592 GCA_037131855.1 bacterium | reverse complement strand
AGCGGGAGCTGGAAACGCCGCTCGATCTCTTCCAGGTAGCGCTCCTGCATTTGACGGCGGCGGCGGCCAAAGTCATTGCTGCAGGCCTCCTCCGGCAAAAGCCGGTTGGCAATCGCCAGTTGTGTCTCAATGCCTGCTTCCCGCAAGTCCTGCATAGCTCGGTAGGATTCCAGGATAGGGGTGGATTCCGGGTAAAGCACCAGGCAGAAGGCAGAATGGTCCTTGTCCCGCAGTTGCCGGATGAGATCTTGGTAGCGGTTGGACACTGCCTGGCGTTGAATCACTCCTGCTTCGCCGCCGGTCACCATCAGGTCCACCTGCTTGGCATAATCGAAGGGGAGGTCCAGCAGGCGCAGCGTATGTCCGGTAGGGGCCATGTCAAAAACTACTATTTGGAAACTGTCGCTCTCCAAGTATTGGGCAAAGCGTTCGAAGATGGCCATCTCTTCTGTGCATGGGGAGTTGAGTTCTTCCTCCATCACGGCGAGCATTTCGTCTGAGATTTGCCCCCTCGCGTCATCTAACACCCGAGCCTTGTATTCCTGAAAAGCTGCTTTCTGATCAATCATCGCTGCAAAAAGGTTCTCCGTGATGGCTGTCGGCTCAGTGCCAACCGGGCGGTCGAATACGATGCCGAGGTGAGCGGCGGGATCGGTGGTGACGATCAGGGTGCGGAAGCCCTGGCGGGAAAGGAAAAGGGCGATTAAAGAGGAGAGAGTGGTTTTTCCGACTCCCCCTTTGCCGGTGAAAAAGATCGCCTTGGTCCCATGAGTCGGGAAGAACAGGCGCTCTAGATTTGGCTGTGGCAGCCTTCGAGCAACTGAGGAAGGAAGAATGCTGCTGGAATGGGCAGCCAAGCGGCGATGGGCAAAGAGCTCCTGGGCTGCCTCTCGCAGAGCAGGAATCCCTTTGATCTCCTGGTCGTGCAGGAGCATCACGCCCTTTGGTTTGCCGAAGGTCTGCTCGATCTTTATCAGCACTTGCTCTTGGGCAGTGCGCTGCTTCCTGAAGAAATCGTTGTCGCAGGCCTCTTCCGGCAGCAAGCCGTTGACGATAATCTGCGGCGCCGTGATGCCGATCGTCTCAAGCTCATGGGCTGCCCGCACGGTCTCATACAAGGCCAGCTCCTCTGGCCGGACGACGAAAAGAAAGGTGGTTCGGCTCGGATCCCGCAACAAAGCGGCAGCCCGATCGTACTTGGCTTTTGACGCTTGAATGGCCTGCACTGGGCCCAAGCAAGTCTGACCAGCGCCACGCGCTGACTCCTCAATATGCCGGGACCAGTCCACCGGGAGCTCCAATAGACGGATGGTGTGGCCGGTGGGGGCAGTGTCGAAGATCACCACTTCAAAGTCGGAAGCCTCCATAAAATCGACGAATCGATCAAAGGAAGCGATCTCGGTGGTACAGGGGGAGCGGAATTGCTCTTCCAGGGAAGTCACCACATCGGCCGGCATGATTTCCCGGAAGGGTCCGATGATTCGCTCGCGGTATTCCTCAGTAGCCCGGTCCGGGTCGATCTCCATGGCAAAGAGGCGGTCGATGGCGTGGATCGGGACCACCTGATGTCCGATCTCCTGCTCGAAAACATC
>JBAXQG010000192.1:0-1596 GCA_037131855.1 bacterium | reverse complement strand
AAAGGGGGTCAAGCCGCCGCCGCGGCGCCTCTTTTCCTCTCCCCTCGGCAACCTCCTGGTCTTCCTTCTCTTTCTGGCTGCAGGACTGATCAGCTTCTTTCTGGGAAACAAAGAGCCGATCGCGACCTTGGTCTATTTTAGCGTCTCCCTGGCCTTCTTGGTTTTGACTTTCCTTGAGTGGAGACGCCGGAAGCACTGAACTCTCCCATCCGCTTTGGGAAGCTCGCTACCCCACGACAGCCGGCTCGAGGACAAACTCCTTCCGTTCGAAGCGTTTGTAGTTCAAACGAGTGATGTCGTAGGAGAGCGGCTCGCCGAGGATCCACTCGGCCAAGGGCAGAGCCATGCCGGGAGCAATCATAAAACCATGACCGGAGCCGCCGGCAGCAATGTAGAGGCCGGGGACTTCTTCGATGGGGCCAAGGATGTGATGAGCGTCCGGAGTATTCTCGTAAAGACCAGCCCATTGTCGCACCACGGAAAGCCCCTTGAAGTCCGGCAAGAAACGTCCGATGGCTTGGGACATGCGCTCCATGAAGCGCCAGGTAGGTGAGATGTCGAACTCTTTGGGGTCGTACCAGGCGTGCTTCTTTTCCGGTGGAAGGCCCATGATAAAGGAGCCGTGAGGTCGCTGCTGGATATAGTAGCCTAAAGAGAAGGAGATGATCATCGGATCGAAGGCGCGCTCCACCGGCTCGGTGATAAGGATCTCATGGCGCTCTCCGGAAAGGGGGATCTCCAGGCCGACGGTCTTCATCAGGTGATGGGTCCAGGCGCCGGTGGCTACTAGCACCTTGCCGGCCTCGATAACTGAGCCGTCAGCCAACCGAACGCCCTGAACTCGCTCCCCCTCCCTGACCAAGGCAACTACCGGGGACCACTGGCGGATCTCCACCCCCAGGCGCTCAGCCGCCTTGGAATAGGCGAAAGTCGTGTAGAAGGGGTCAGCGTGGCCATCACGCTGATGAAAGGTAGCGCCAAAAGAGCCCTCTACGTTTACCTTGGGCCAGCGAGCCTTCACTTCCCCGCTCGAGAGGATCTCGGTCATGACGCCAAGCGAGCGTTGTACGGCAACGCGGCTTTTCAGGTTCTCCCACTCCTTCTGGGAATAAGTCATCACCAGGTAGCCACCCTGCCACAACCCGATCAAGTCAGCCGGGTAATCCAGCTCCTGGGCCAGCCCCTCGAACTTATCCAGAGAGCGCTTCATCAGGCCGATATTGAATTCAGAGCCGAACTGGGCGCGGATCCCGGCAGCGCAGGAGCCGCTGGAACCAGCGGTAATGAACTCTTTTTCCAGCAGGAGGATGTGGCCGGCTTTCTTGCGGGCCAGCTCGTAAGCGGCAGCTAGGCCAGTGATGCCGCCGCCGATGACGATGATATCGTAGGCCATCACTCTTCCTCCTTGAGGAAAACCTCGAAGGGGGTGGATCGCAGGACCGGGCGAACCACCGTAGGCCGGTAACGCACTTCATCGATAGAGGCAAGCTTCTCGTGCTTGCGCAGCTCGTTAAGGACCAGCAGACGGCAGGTCTTCCCTCCGCAGGGCCCCATCCCGATGCGCAGCCGGCGCTTCATCTGATCCCAGGAGGTGTA
>JBAXQG010000191.1:0-1609 GCA_037131855.1 bacterium | reverse complement strand
TCCTCCCGGAAAGGAGTAGAAAATGGACAGTCCAAGGTTCTGTGTAATGGGGGCCGGCAATGGCGGCTTGGCCGTGGCCGCGCATTTGGTTTTAAAAGGTTACCCGGTGGCTCTTTTCAACCGCAGCCAGTTTCGTTTAAGCGGGGTCTTAGCTCGAGGCGGCGTGGAGTTGGAGGGTGAAGTGCAGGGTTTTGCTCCGCTGGATGTTGTGACCACCGAGGTTGAAGTCGCGATCGACCAAGCCGACGTCTTGATGATTGTGGTGCCAGCCAACGGGCATCGATACATGGCTCAACGCACCGCTCCCCACTTGCGCGACGGACAAGTGATTCTGCTGAACCCGGGACGGACCGGTGGAGCTATCGAATTTCGCAACGTACTGCGAGAGGAGGGCTGCCGTGCCGATGTGATCGTGGCGGAAGCACAAACCTTCATTTACGCCAGCAGAGCTTTGAACCCCGCCCAAGTGAAGATTTTCCGCATCAAGAATTCCATCCCGGTTGCTGCTTTGCCGGCAACTGACACAACCCAGGCTCTCTCCCTGATCCGCCAGGCCTACCCGGAGTTTGTCGCTGCCCCCAACGTGCTGAACACCTCGCTGGATAATATCGGAGCGGTTTTTCACCCTACCCTCACCGTGCTCAATGCCGCTCGCATTGAAAACACCCGCGGCAGCTTTCAATACTATATTGAGGGGAACTCGCCTTCCGTTTCGCGCATTCTCGAAACGCTCGATGCCGAGCGCGTAGCGGTGGCCAAGGCTTGCGGCGTGGAGGCCATTTCCGCCCGCAACTGGCTGGAGTTGGCCTACGATGCAAGCGGCTCCAACCTTTACGAAGCGATGCAGAATAATGAAGGTTATTATGGGATCAACGCGCCGCCCACTTTGACCACCCGCTATATCAGCGAGGATGTGCCGATGAGCCTGGTTCCCATCGCTTCCTTGGGCGAGCAGTTCGGCGTGCCCGTGCCTACCTTCCGCGCTTTCATCCACCTGGCCTCCATTTTGCACCAGCGCGACTACTGGTCACAGGGGCGTACGGTCGATCGATTGGGGATTCAGGATCTCTCCGCCGAGCAATTGCACCAGTTGGTTACCGCAGGGGGCGTTTGGTGATTGCTCCTGCATGTCTTGCTCCTACTGCAATAGTTGCTGTTTGAGGCTCTCCAGCCAGATAACCAAGTCACCTTGCAGGGTTTGAGAGTCTTCCCCCACCTCAAGACGGCGAATCCTCTCGCTGATGGCTGAGCCTTGGTAGGGGCACCCGGGCAAGGCCGAGCGGACTGCTTCGATGAAAGCCTCCTGCATGGCATCGGAGTAAACCGCAGCCTCGGCAATGAAACCATCCTTGAGGGATAGGCCGATCTCTACTTCCCCCCAGGGAAAACGATGCGCCCAATCGACGTCGAAGCGCGGGGTCCGGCCGATGCGCCAAGCCCAAGAGGCGTACTTCTCGCACAAGGAGTCCAGATGACCCGGGGGCACGATCTGTTCCTCCGTGAGAGCCGACCCCTTGCCGTACTCATTGCAGAAGGCCTGCTCTAGAGCCTCGGCGAATTGGACTACCCCCAAGCCGGGGGAAAGCTCGGACAGGTTGACCACGCGAGC
>JBAXQG010000190.1:0-1664 GCA_037131855.1 bacterium | reverse complement strand
GAGCATGGCGGCTCTATCTCCCTGACCAGCGAAGAAGGGAAGGGGACCACCGTGACCGTGCGGCTGCCTTGGGCAGACGGGAGTAAGTGAGACAGCGATGAACGACGAACAGAGACCATCTGAGCAGCCTGGCGCAGGCAAGGCTACCGGGGAGGAGGCGCTGCGGGAGAGCGAAGAACAGTATCGAGCTTTGTTCGAGACGATGGCTCAGGGTGTCGTCTACCAGGATGCGGCTGGGCGGATCACCGATGCGAACCCTGCCGCAGAGAAAATCCTGGGGCTCTCACTGGAGCAGATGCAGGGGCGAACCTCGGTTGATCCACGCTGGCGGGCGATTCACGAGGATGGTTCCGATTTCCCGGGCGAGACACACCCCGCCATCGTGGCCTTGAAAACCGGCCGGGAAGTGCGCGATGTGGTGATGGGGGTCTTCAATCCTGCCAAAGAAGCATATTCCTGGATCATGATCAATGCAGCGCCTCAATCCCACTCGGACGAGGAGAGACCCCATCGAGTCTATACCACCTTCGATGACGTCACCAAACGCAAACAGGCCGAGGAAGCGCTGCGGGAGAGCGAGGCCCAGAATAGGGCGCTGATCAGCGCCTTTCCAGACATACTTTTCACGAACCGCCGGGATGGCGAGTTCTTGGCCGTCCACACCTCTCACCCAGAACTCCTCTTCGCGCCCCCCGAGACCTTCCTCCATCGAAAGGTAGAGGAGATTATGCCCAAGCCCCTCGCCGATCAATTTATGAAAGCCTTTGCGAATTCCCTGGATTTGGAAACGGTGCAGGAGTTGAACTACGCGCTTCCAGTTGGTAGCGAGCAGAGGCGCCTCGAGGCCCGAGTGACGCCCTGTGCCAAGGACACGGTCATCACCATCGTGCGCGATATTACCGAGCGGATGCGGGCCGAGGAGGCCTTGCAGAAAAGCGAGGCCAAGCTATCCAACGCACTGCAGATGGCGCATGCCGGTCACTGGGAATATGACGTAGACCGCGACATCTTCACCTTCAACGACAACTTCTACCGAATCTTCCGGACCACGGCTGCTGAGGTGGGTGGCTGCCAGATGTCCTCTGCGGATTATGCTCGAAGATTCTGTTACCCCGATGACATTGCTGTTGTCGCCAACGAGACCCGGGCAGCCATCGAATCTACCGATCCCAACTACAGCCGTCAGATAGAACACCGCATTCTCTATGCCGATGGAGAGGTCGGCGTCATCACAGTGCGCTTCTTCATTGTCAAAGATCCCCAAGGCCGCACTATAAAGACCTATGGCGTCAATCAGGACATCACCGAGCGGAGGCGGGCGGAGGTGTTGCTGCGGGAGAGCGAATCATCACTACAGGCGATTCTGCAATCGACCGCGGATGGTTTCCTGGCGGTGGACAGAGAGAATAGGGTGCTCCTGGCCAATGGACGTTTCGAGGAAATGTGGAAGATCCCGCAGGAGATTATGACCAGCAAGGACGACGCTGTCCTTCTGCAATACATCCTTGACCAACTGATCGATCCGCAAGGTTTCCTGCAAAAAGTCCAACAACTATACGCATCGGAAGAAGACAGTTTCGATACGCTATCCTTCAAAGACGGGCGGATCTTCGAGCGCCTCTCGCGCCCTCTCATGGCGGGGACGGAACTGCGCGGCAGGGTCT
>JBAXQG010000189.1:0-1683 GCA_037131855.1 bacterium | reverse complement strand
ATCATCGGGAGGAAACGGACTGGATGGCTTCGATGATCTTCTCGTAGCCTGTGCAGCGGCAGAGATTGCCGGCGATGGCTTCTTGGATCTGCTCGCGGTTTGGACGCGGGTTAAAGAGGAGCAAGGCCTTGGCAGTCATTAGAGTTCCGGGGATGCAATAGCCGCACTGCACAGCGCCATGGGCGATAAAGGCAGCTTGCAGCGGGTCCAGATTCTCTCCAGAGGAAAGCCCCTCGATAGTTAGGATCTCGTGATCCTCAGCCTGCGAAGCCAGCATCAGACAAGAATTAACAGGCCGGCTATCCAGAAGCACCGTACAGGCGCCGCACTCGCCCTTGCCGCAACCTTCCTTGGTTCCGGTCAAGCCGAGAGTCTCGCGCAATGCTTCTAAAAGCGTCGTTCGGGCCGGGAGGAGGAGATGATGCTCCTGGCCATTGACTCGCAGTGTCACAGATACGCGCTGCCGCGAGCTGTCAACGTGCCGCGAGCTATCAACTTGCCGCGAGTTGTCAACCTGCTGCGAGCTGTCAACTTGCTGCGAGCTGGCTTCTTCTTTTGAATTCAGCACTATGCCTCTCCCTTCTCATCAAATCAACGCCCAACCAACCTGGCAGGACAGATCTGGATGAACTTGATTGCCTTTATCTCTCCTAGAAGGTAGAGGGAAAAGGAACACCTTGTCAAGACATGCTGCCGCAGGCTCTTGAGTTGCCGCAGGCAATCAAGCAACCGCCATTTGACGCGCTGCCGCGGGCTGTTGTGTTGCACCCCGCTTTGACAGGAACGGAAACCGCCTTCCGCAGTCTGATCTGCTACGGCCAAACGGAATGTGACTTTGGTCAACCCGAATCTGGCCGGTCGAGGCGGTCTTTAAGCCTGTTTCCGCCCACCTCGTGTACTCCGACATAGAAGATCAGCTTCGGCATGCCGCTATTCTATCTTCTTTTCCTCCCCTCGTCCGCATCGCGTAGGGCGGGTTTCAAACCCGCCCCTACATAGCCCCCGGCAACTTAATAGCTCCCGGCAGGGTGATTTGCTAAGATTCCTTTTGGGATGGAAGATCGCCAGATTCGAGAGCAGATTGTTGGCGCCTGCCAGGCCCTCTACCAGCGAGGGCTCAACATGGGCTATGCGGGAAATGTTTCCTTTCGCCAAGGAGATTCAGTCTGGATTACGCCGGCTGCCCGCCCCAAACACCGCATTGGTCCGGAGGAGATCGTCCAAGTGAGCGTGACAGGTCAACCGATCGGTCCCGGACGCTCCTCCAGCGAAGGAAAGATGCATTACGCCATTTACCGGCGACGGCCGGAAGTGCAGGCCATCGTTCATGCCCACCCCCCTTTTCTCTCCATTACGGCGGTGACGGCAATCGACTGGCCCCCTCTCTTGCCAGAGATGGAAATCGTCATTGGGCCGCCCGCCCTGATCCCCTATCTCCCTCCGGGAACGGATGAACTTGCTGAACGAGTGGCCATGGCTTTGGACGGCGCTATTTGGGGAATTCTTCTCAACCACGGAGCGGTTGCCCTGGCCGATTCCCTGGAAGGAGCTTTCGACTATTTGGAGATGGGGGAAAGTTTGGCTCACACCCTGGTGCTATCTCGCCTGATCGGACCTTTGCATACCCTCCCTGCGGGAGAGCGAGCGCGATTCGGCAGGTAACAGAACTCGCTGCCGCGGGCT
>JBAXQG010000188.1:0-1711 GCA_037131855.1 bacterium | reverse complement strand
ATAGCCCGCGGCAGCACGATAGCCCGCGGCAGCGTGTTCTGCGATACTACCGTATTACTTGCAGCCGGCGCATAGCCGGAGAAGGGAGGAATAATGCAGACCAACCTGCGCGGACGCGACCTGATTTGTGATCTGGACTTCTCCAAAGAAGAGGTGGAGACAGTTTTGGAAGTAGCCTTCGACTTGAAACGCAAGCAAGCGTTGCGGGAACCTCATCCCTATTTGCGAGACAAGGTTCTGGCGATGCTCTTCTTTTTCTCTTCCACCCGAACACGCGCCTCGTTCGAGGCCGGGATCGCCCAATTAGGCGGGCACGGCGCTTTCATCGAGGCGGCTACCACGCAGATCGCCCATGGCGACACTCCCAAAGAGATTGGCGAGATCCTGGGACGCTACTTTGATGGGCTAGCCATTCGTCAATGCGATTGGCAGGTCGGCAATGCCTACCAAAACGAGGTTGCCCGCTATTCTCGCGTCCCCGTCTTGAATATGCAGTGCGATCTCTACCACCCTTTCCAGTGTCTGGCTGACCTGATGACTATCTTCGAGAAGAAAGGGCGGCAATTGCGCCGCCGCAAGATGGTCGTCTCCTGGGCCTATGCGGCCTCTTACTTGAAACCAATCTCAGTGCCTCAGTCGCTGATCCTGCAGATGCCCCGCTTTGGTTTGGATGTGACGCTGGCCTATCCGCCGGAATTCGCTCTGCGCGGCGATATCGTGGAGGAGGCCAAGGCGCAGGCTCGCCGCTACGGAACGAGCTTCCAGATCAGCCACAACATGGCTGAAGCTTTCACCGATGCTGAGATTGTTTACGCCAAGTCCTGGGGACCCTTGATGACTACCGCCGACAAGGTCGAGGGGAAACGAATCCAGGACAGCTATCAGGATTGGATCACCGACGCGGCCAAAATGTCACTGGCCCACCCGGATGCTATTTTTATGCACCCCTTGCCGGCGGACCGCAACATCGAAGTCACCGACGAGGTCATCGACGGCGCACAGTCCGTTGTCTATGACGAAGCTGAAAACCGTTTGCACGCGCAGAAGGCGGTCATGGCCCTGACCATGGGTTAAGACCGAGGTCTACCCGGAAATTTGTGCCCATAGCTGACTCAGTAGCTTGCTAACCAATACTTGGAGGAAATAGGACAACAATGAAGAAAGTAGCAGTCGTCGCCATCGGCGGCAATTCTTTAATCAAAGATGAAAAACATCAAACCGTACCTGACCAGTACCAGGCAGCCAAGGAATCTTGCCAGCACATCGCCACCATGATTGAAGACGGCTGGGATGTGGTCGTAACTCATGGCAACGGGCCGCAGGTGGGCTTCATCCTGCTTCGCTCGGAACGGGCCAGTGACGTGTTGCACACGGTTCCCCTTGATGTCTGCGGCGCGGACACCCAAGGCGCCATCGGCTACGCCATGCAGCAGAATCTGCAGAACATCTTTCACGAGCGCAAGATCGACAAGATGGCAGCAACCGTGGTCACCCAGGCAGTCGTTGACCGCTTGGATCCTGCTTTCCAGAAGCCCTCCAAGCCAATCGGGCCCTTTTACAGCGAGGAGAAGGCCAAGAAGTACGCCACCGACGAAGGCTGGACCGTTGTGGAGGACTCCGGGCGCGGTTGGCGCCGGGTTGTCGCCTCGCCCATCCCCACCGAAGTGGTGGAGTGGAAAGCCATCAAAGCCCTGGTCGACGAGGGGATGAC
>JBAXQG010000187.1:0-1715 GCA_037131855.1 bacterium | reverse complement strand
GATGACCCGATCCGCGCCTTGATGGGCTGCAACATGCAACGCCAGGCTGTTCCCCTCCTCAAGCCGGAGCTGCCCCTGGTAGCCACCGGCCTGGAGCCTCGCGTGGCCATCGACTCGGGCGAGGTGATCATCGCCAAACACAAGGGTCAGGTGCGAAGCGTCACCGCTGATCGCATCGAAGTCCAGACCGAACACGGCGTCGACCGCTTCCCTCTGAAAAAGTACAACCGATCCAACCGGGCTACCTGCATTAACCAGCGCCCGATCGTGCGCAAAGGACAAAAAGTGGAGATTGGCACCCCATTGGCCGACGGCGCAGCCACCTCCCAGGGTGAGCTGTCCTTGGGCGCCAACGTGCTTGTCGCTTTCCTCCCCTGGGCTGGATACAACTACGAGGATGCCATTGTCCTCTCCGAGCGCATGGTTCGCGACGACGTGTATACCTCGATCCACATCGAGGAGTACGAGGTGGAAGCCCGTGATACGAAGTTGGGGCCGGAGGAGATCACCCATGAGGTGCCCAATGTCTCCGAAGATATGTTGCGCAACCTCGATGAGGGCGGAGTGATACGCATCGGCGCCGAAGTACGGGCAGGAGATATCCTGGTCGGCAAGATCACTCCCAAGGGGGAAACTGAACTCTCGCCGGAAGAGCGCTTGCTAAGGGCCATTTTCGGGGAGAAAGCGCGCGAGGTGCGTGACACTTCTTTGCGCGTGCCGCACGGCGAGAAGGGCACTGTCGTCGGTGTGAAGGTCTTCTCCAAGGAGTCCGGGGATGAATTGCAGACCGGCGTATTAAAAAAGGTGAAAGTCTTCGTCGCCCAAAAACGCAAAGTCATGGAGGGGGACAAGATGTCCGGCCGCCACGGCAACAAAGGGGTCGTCTCGATCGTTGTGCCGCAGGCCGACATGCCCTTCCTTCCCGATGGCCGTCCTGTCGATGTGGTCCTCAACCCACTCGGCGTTCCTTCCCGCATGAACGTTGGACAGATCCTCGAATTGCATTTGGGGCTGGCCGGGGAGAAGGAAGGAAAGCGCTATTTTACGCCGGTTTTCAGTGGCGCCTCTGAAGCGGAAGTAGTAGAAAAACTCCGCGACGCCGGCCTGCCGGAGACAGGCAAGACCGTTCTTTTTGACGGCCGCACCGGTGAGGCCTTCGACCGCGAGGTGGCAGTGGGCGTGATGTACATGATGAAACTGATTCACTTGGTGGAAGATAAGATCCACGCTCGCTCGATCGGCCCTTACTCGCTCGTTACGCAACAGCCGCTGGGCGGCAAGGCTCAATTCGGCGGACAACGCTTCGGCGAGATGGAGGTATGGGCCCTTGAGGGCTATGGAGCTGCCTCAGTGTTGCAGGAGATGTTGACGGTAAAATCAGACGACATCAGCGGCCGCGTCAAGACCTACGAGTCGATCGTGAAGGGGAAAGACGCACTGGCCTACAGCCTGCCAGAATCCTTCAAGGTGCTGATGAAAGAGCTGCAGGGATTGTGTCTTGATTTCAAGCTGATCTCTGAGAAAGCCGGTGAAATCACACTAAAGGAGAGCGACGAAGACCTTCGCAAGAAGGCTGACGAGCTCGATTTAATCCTCAACGTACAGCCGGAGAAGGACTCAAATGTTAGAGACGAGTAAGAGAACCAACGCGAAAGACACTTTCGATTTTGTTCCCGAGTTCGACCACATCCAGATCAAGCTGGCCAAGCCGGAAC
>JBAXQG010000186.1:0-1726 GCA_037131855.1 bacterium | reverse complement strand
AAGGCCGGGGAACGAGAGTTAGTTGACAACTTAACAACGTCCCTGAGCTAAGCGGGCAGGGAAAAGGTGAAAGTGCTCCCTTCCTCCAAGACGCTTTGCACTCGGATATGCCCTCCATGACCCTCCACGATCCGGCGGGCGATGGCCAACCCTAACCCCGTGCTCTTCTCCCCGGCGGTGCCTATTTTGCGCGGGCCGCCGAACGGCTGGAAGATCTTTTCTTGATTCTCCAGGGAGATGCCAAGCCCGTGATCGGAGACTGCCACTTCTACCTTTCCCTCGCCAACAGACAACTGCACTTCGATGGTCTGGCCGGCGTGGGAGAACTTTACGGCATTGCTGATAAGATTGTTCAGCACCTGTTCGATTTTATCCACATCAATCGGTAAAATCGGGCGTGCAGAAGCAGGCTGAAAGATGATCTCGATGCCCTTCCTTTGGACCAGGTAACGCTGACGGGTCACGACCTCTTCCAGAAGAGCTGCCAGATCCGTTTCCTGGCGATCCAAGCGCAAATACCCCGCCTCGATGGCAGAAAAGTCCAGCAGGTTGTCGACTAATCCACGCATAAATCGCAGCGAGCGCTGCTGGATGGCCAAGAACTCGCTTACCCGCGGGCTGGCGGAGGAAACCGTCTCCTCCTGCAGGTATTCGCCGTACATTTCCATGATGGCTAGCGGGTTTCGCAGATCGTGCGCCACCATTCCCGAGACCCGGTTTTTCTCCTCCAACACCCGCTCCAGTTGAATGTTCTTCTTGGCCAACTGCCGTTGCAGGTCGAGAAGCTCGTTGTTCAGTTGCATCAGGGCGTCCCAGTAGACCATCTGCGTGCCGCACTGCACCCGGTGCGCTTGCACGAGTTGGAGAAGCGATGCTTGCAGCTCTGCGTCCAGAGCTTCGGCGAAGGCGGTTACATAAATCAAATCGGAGACGCCACCCACAGCCATCACCAGGAAACCATTCGAGACAGAGCACGCCGAGAATTGGAGAACCTGGGGGATGCCGGCGCTGGGTACCGTCATTTCCCAACAAAGCGCCGATCCTGAACTGGAAACAGCGCTCAGAAAAGACGAGGCCTTGGTCTGATCAGCCGAATCAACCAAATGCAGTAACGTGCTCCGACTTGGCGACATCAGGCCAAGCGTGTCGTTTAGCGCGGACGACACCTCTCCCCAAGCGTCCGCCAGAAAAACCAGGGAGATAGGGGAGTAGGGAGATCCCTGGGATTCCACTATCCCGCCAGCAGTTGCTCCCCTACCCGCACGGCCTCCTCGGCATCGCGCGCACTGCCATCGGCTCCTACCTTGCGCCATAAGTCTGGATCCAGCACGAAGGGGTAGCCGCCCACCATGATCTTCACCCGACGACCCACTTCGCTCTGCCGGACATCGCGGATCAGGGCTTCCACCTTGCTCAAATGGAAAGGCATGGTGGCGGAGATGCCCAACAGGTCAGCCTTCTGTTCCTTCAGGGAGGAGATGATGGCGGTTGGGGGGACATTGGCGCCCAAGTAGTAGGTGTCCCACCCATCCATCTCGAAGAAGTCCGCCACAAACCGCAGGCCGATCTCGTGCAGCTCTCCGCTGATGCAAGAGGCGACAAAGGTACGGCCGTTCCTCTCTTGGCGGAAGATCAGGGGATAGAGCTGAGACATGACCATCTGGGTAGCTGCCGTGCAGAAGTGCTCCTGCGCCACGGTAATCTTGCCCAATTGCCAAAGGCGGCC
>JBAXQG010000185.1:0-1732 GCA_037131855.1 bacterium | reverse complement strand
AGCCTGCGGCAGCATGATACTGGTACAATAGGGGAGCATCATTGCGGGAAATAATCGAACGGGAAAAGGAGCATCCATGGTCGAGAGACTTCGATTAGACAGGTCCAACCAGCTTTTTGAGGAAGCCAAGAGGCTGGTTCCGGGCGGAGTAGCGGGGATCCGCCGCCCGTATAACTTCGTCCCCGGGGAATATCCCATCTTCTTCGACTCCGGCCAAGGAGGGCGGGTAGTAGATGTAGACGGCAATCAGTACATCGACTTCCTCTGCGCCTACGGGCCGATCATCCTGGGATACCGGGAGCGGGAAGTAGACGAGGCGGTGATCGAGCAGATCCGCGAAAAAGGTTTCTGTTTTTCACTCACCCAAGCGATCCAAAATTCGTTGGTGGAAACGCTATGCCGATTGATTCCCAGTTGCCAGATGGCTGCTTTCGTGAAAACCGGCTCGGACGCCACCACCACAGCCATTCGCGTTGCCCGTGCCTATACCGGCCGCCTTCAAGTGGCTCGCTGCGGTTATCATGGCTGGCACGACTGGTGCGTGGAGATGAAAGGGGGAATCCCCCACAAGCTCTACGAAGACATCTTCGAGTTCGAGTACAACGATCTGGATCAACTGGAAGACCTGCTTAGGCAACATGGCGCGGAGATGGCGGCGATCATTGTCACGCCCATCGGCCACGCCCTTTCCCGCCCTGTACAAATGCCTGAACCCGGTTTCCTGGAAGGGCTGCGGCGCTTGGCTGATCAATATGGCTGCCTGCTGGTATTCGATGAAATTCGCAGCGGTTTCCGCGTCGATTTGGGCGGAGCGCAGAAGCTCTTCGGAGTGACGCCTGATCTCACTTGCATCGGCAAAGCCATGGCCAATGGTTATGCCATCAGCGCGCTGGTCGGCTTGGAGCGGATCATGCGAGTGCTGGAGGACAAAGTCTTTCTCTCCTCCACCTTCTTTCCCAACAGTGACGCCCAAGTAGCAGCCCTTAAAACCATCGAGATTCTGGAACGCGACCGGGTGTTGGAGAACATCGCCCTCAAGGGAAAACGCTTCGGCGACCAAGTGGAGCAGGTCGTGCGCGCCTCCGGTTTGCCGGTGACCTTCAGCGGTTCGCCCTGGATGCCGTACATCACCTTCGACTCCGACCCGGCAAAACGCTACAAGATCCTGCGGCCGGCCTTTTATGCCCAGTTGATCCGTCGTGGCGTCTTCCTTCAACCCTTCCATCATGGCTACATCTGCTACCGGCATAGCGAGGAAGATCTAGATTACACGGTTCAGGCCATCCGTGAATCGCTGGACGAGCTCAAAGCGATCGCCTGAGCCAGACGCAGCTCCGATCACGGCCCAGCCTCGCTATGGTGGCGCGCATAGCGCCTGATGGCGTCGTTCCTGGCGGTCTGTTTCGGGGGGCAGAAAGAAACCTTCGCACTCGGCTTGCAAAATCGCCAAGTTTTTGCTATTACCTATTGGCACTCTTCGAGTAAGAGTGCTAAACTAGGGTCTAAGTAAAACTTTTGTAAGGAGGCAATGTGTAATGAACTTGAAACCACTTGGGGACCGGATCGTCGTGAAGGTCCTGGAGGGTGAGGAACGCACCAAGTCAGGGATCGTCATCCCCGACACGGCCAAGGAAAAACCGCAGAAGGCCACTGTCATCGCGGTCGGCCCGGGCAAGATCAATGAGGACAACGGACAACGCATCCCGATGGATCTACAAGTTGGACTTACGGT
>JBAXQG010000184.1:0-1734 GCA_037131855.1 bacterium | reverse complement strand
CGAATTGGACTACCCCCAAGCCGGGGGAAAGCTCGGACAGGTTGACCACGCGAGCCCGCACTGATTCCACCCCTTTGGCGCGCAACTTCTCGGCAGAGGGCTGGAGATAGCGGGTCATCTTCTGGAAATCGGCATTGATCAGGATGGTGCCATGGTGGAAAGCTTCCTCCTTGCGCAGGTAGAAGGCGTTCCCGGAGAACTTGCGGCCGGATGCCTCGAGGTCATTGCGGCCGCTCATCTCGGCCGGCACCCCCACTGAACGGGCGGCGTTCAGGATCACCCTCGCCTGGCGGTTCAGGTCGTAGTCGGCGCGTGGCAGCAGGAAGGTGAAGTTGAGATTTCCCAAGTCGTGGAAGACCGCCCCTCCTCCCGAGAGCCGGCGCGCCAATTTCCCCCCCTCTGCTTCCAAATGTTCCAGGCTGCACTCCCGCCAGGGATTCTGGTTCTTGCCAATGACCACTGTATTCTCATTTTGCCAGAGGTACAGAGTAGCTTGACAGCCTGCGGCAGCAAGCGCTGCCACCTCGTTTAACAGGTATTCTTCCAAAGCCAGGTTGTGATAGGGGTCCAGCGAAAAAGTGCGAAGGACGCGGGTTCTCTGGATCAAATTACGGATCCTTTCTGGGGGTTCTCCTTTTTTCCTTCTCCGCTGGTTTGCTCCCTAGAGCCATCTGGTAGGCGGATTTCCCGTCTCGGTCGGGTTGCGGCGTGTGATTCCAGATGTCCATGGCCAAATCGATGACACGGTTGAGCATATCGGCATCTACCGTCTTGTGAATGCGGGCGAGGAGTTGCTGAATGTAGTGCTGAGGAGATGGCTTCTCCCTGATCAGATTGGGCAGGACGATTTCTTGCCACTCTTCGCAGGAAAGGACAAGCGCCTCTTCACCCATCTCGCGGGCGACATCAGACATGCGTTGAACAGCCTCCGCCAAACCCTTGGAGGACTTGCGAGGAATCGCCATGACCATATTCCGGCATTGCAGATAGCGCTCCACTTGCGGCGGGTTTAAACGGAGACCTTGCAACTGGCGGCGCAAGGCTGGGGTGATCGCGATCGGCCACCGCACCCATCCAGGAGCAGCCACCCAACCGCCGCTGCCGTTGGGGACCAGGTGAAGGATCATCCCTTCTCCCCGTTGGACGCCGGTGTCCGTAGTTGCCGAATAGACCCCCAACTGTTCCCGGCTGACCTGCAGGAAGAAAGCCTGAGGACCTCCGCTTGCCCCGGGGAGAATATCCTTCACCACGCCAAGTAAAAAACGGGCGCGGTGAACTAGCTTTGTTGCTGCAACGCGCTTCGGTTCCAAGACCAAGGCGCGAATCGCTTGTTCGATCGGGAGGGTGTCATCACCGAGCAAATAATCCAGGCAGAACCAACTGAGGAAGCGCTTCTCGCGATTCTCCAGTGTGCCGGAGCTATCGATGTATTCGATCGGACTCGGATCATCCAGGTCGAAAAATATACGCCAAGCCTGATAGCGAGCTGCGGCCAGCTCGGATGCGCGAGAACACCAGTCTATCCATTTTTCCAAAGTCAACGGGTCGAGAGTCATCAGCTTTATCCTCAATGATGGAAGGCTGGCGGTCAAGTCGATGGATCGGTCTTGGCGGTCTGGAAAAACAACTGTGAAATGCATTGTTGCCTATTGACAAGCGATCGACAGTGCGTTATTCTTGCCGTGGCTTAAGATAGCCTGTCTTCCCACCTCCCCCATGGCAGGGGTTGCCGCC
>JBAXQG010000183.1:0-1734 GCA_037131855.1 bacterium | reverse complement strand
TGCATAGAATAAAGAGGTGTTCCCAAATAAACCCTTTGTCCTTCCAAAGATTGACGCCCATCTTGCGACTGGTCAGAATGGGTTTAATCGAAAGGGAGGAAGACGATGTGGGATCACGATGGTTCGGGTGAGCGATTGGTAGCGGAAGGGTTGTTTGAGGATCGACATGCCTTCATGGAACTTGTCGATCTGGATAGTGGAGTTGTTGCGGCGGCGAATCACGCCACCACGTCTGGGCATAGTTGGAATGATGAAGAGATATCCGCTGTTTCACTCGACCAGATTCGGAAGCAGTCGATCCAAAGGGTCCGGGCAAAGGACAAGCCTCCGCTTGTCTCCTTGGTTAACGACACGAGCGGGCGCCAGTCCACCGACCAGGCCAGTCGGTCATCGAACAAAACAACGGGAGGTAGGGAATGAACACCAAGAATGCCGGACACGATGATTCCGCCGATCCCTTGGTGGATTCTACGTTGCAAGATGGCTCAAAGCAGGACAGCTTACCGCAGGATAGCTCCTCCGGGCGCCAAAGCCTTGGAGGACAGGAGAAGCAAACCTTGCGCCAAAGGGCGGAGGTGGAAGCGCTGGTCAGGGTGGAAGACACACACACAGAGAGAGACTTTTCAAGCATGGTTGAACACGCCACCGATATGATCGTGCGTTTCGACGCCGACCTGCGCCACATCTACTGCAATCCGGCAGTTGAAGATCAATTAGGAGTGCCAGCCCACGCGTGGATCGGAAAAACGCCTCTGGAGACCGGAGGGCCGCGCGCGCAGGCTGAATTCGTGGAACACTCGTTGAGGACGGCTCTGGAAACGGGCGAGGAACAGGAAGTCGAACAAAGTTACCCATTGCCCTCAGGCATCAAGCACTTTCTGACCCGCATCGTCCCCGAACGCGATGAGCAGGGGAGAATACGATCCCTGCTGGCCATCACCCGCGACATCACAGATCGCAAACAGGTGGAGGCGGCGCTACGCCGAGCCAACCGCGCGCTGCAAACGATCGTCGAGTACACTCAATTGCTGGCGCGCGCCTCGGACGAGGCAACCTTGCTGGTCGGCGCCTGCCGTCTGCTGGTCGAGCAAGGCGGCTACCGCATGACCTGGGTTGGCTTCGCCGAACAAGATGAAGAAAAAACCGTCCTCCCAGTAGCCCAGTTTGGCTTCGAGGCAGGCTACCTCGACACAGTCAACATTACTTGGGCTGACAAGGAGCGTGGACGCGGCCCCACCGGCACGGCGATCCGCACCGGCCAGCCGGTGTTGACCCGGAACATTCCCGGTGATCCCGACTATGAGCCCTGGCGCGAAGCGGCCATTCGGCGCGGCTATGCCTCGTCCATCGCCCTGCCGTTACAAAGTGGGGGCCGTTGCTTCGGTGCGTTCAATCTATATGCAGCGGAGCCGGATGCCTTCGATCCCGAGGAGGTGAAACTGCTAACTGAACTGGCCAACGATCTGGCCTACGGGATTGGCGCCTTGCGGAATCGGGTCGACCGCAAACAGGCTGAGGAAGCATTACGCGAGAGTGAAGAGAAACTGTCTTTGTTTATGCGATATTGCCCCAATCCTGTTTACATTAAAGATGAAAACACCCGCACTGTCGTATTGAGCCATCATTTTGAAAAGATGTTGGGAAAGCCTTTGTCTCAATTGCTTGGCAAAACCAGCGAGGAACTCTGGCCCCCGGAATTGGCTGCCGGAATGCGGGCGGACGATGAAAAGGTTC
>JBAXQG010000182.1:0-1745 GCA_037131855.1 bacterium | reverse complement strand
TGAGTGTCCGCACGACCTCCAACGAATCGGGCAGGAGCGGGTTCAGCTCATCGAAACGACATTCCACCTCTTCGCGGATCTGCCGGTGAAGAGGCGTCCATTCCTCCTCGCTCAGGTAGCGACGGGCCAGGATGCCGTAGTGCTGATATTGCCAGCTTTCGATCAGGCGCTCCCGCTCCGCCATCAGGGAGGAGAAGGCGAACCCCGGTTTCCTCCGGCGGATGGCTTCCCACATCCGGCTGTAGATGACGGCCATGAGGGGATCGTCATTGAAAAGGACATTCCCCACATCGAGGAAGACCCATTCGATCCTGCTGCCGCGTGCTGACTTATCCAAGGGTGGAATGAGCCAGCTTAGACCGGACCGGTTTTTCTCACGCCGGAGGAAGAGAGGGAGGCTTTGGCGTCAGCTTTCCATGGCGGTGGGCAATCAACTCAGCCAGGATGGAGATGGCAATCTCTGCCGGCCGCTCTCCCCCTATATGCAAGCCGATCGGCGAGTACACCCGGTCCAGGCGATCCTGGGGGATGCCCGCGTCTCGCAGGTGTTGCAGGACCACTGCTACCTTGGAGCGGCTGCCGATCATGCCGACATAGCCGGGCTGGGGATCGCGTTTGAGGACTTCGGCCAGAACCACCTCGTCGGCGAGATGGCCACGGGTGACGATCACTACCGAGTCCGAAGGGATAAAACGAATCCTTGGCTCGTCGGAGGAGCCCAGGAGCTGGCTATAGGGACCTGCCAGAACCTGATCGGCCTCGGGGAAGCGTTGCCGGTTGGCGAATTCTTCTCGGTCGTCCAGAACCACCAGGCGATAATCCAGATCGGTCACTTTGGTGGCAATGGCCAGGCCGATGTGCCCAGCTCCGAAGAGGTAGAGGAAAGGAGGCGCTCCGACCGGCTCCAGGTAGACTTCCGCTTCCCCGCCACAGAGGACGCCGATTCCTTCGGCATTGGTCTCGGTTAACTTCAAATGTAGCAAGCGGGGGTGACGATCCCCCAAGGCGCGCTTGGCCTCTACGATCACGTTCGCCTCGAGAAGACCGCCACCGACCGTTCCCATGATGTGCCCGTCCGGATAGAGGAGCATCTTGAAACTGACCCGTCCCGGGCTGGAGGCGTCGGTGTTGACCACCGTGGCCAGGACCGCATCCTCCCCGGCCTGGCGGAGGCGAACGATCTCCTCGAAAATATCCTGGCTTTCTTTCATCGCGTACTCCTTCTACTGGGTTGGCAGTACTTTACCCCATGGATTGGCGGGCAGTCGAGCAAATCATGGGGAAGGGAAGACTAACTGAAGGGGCTGGAGAGCTCGCCACCAGTAACCCTTTCCAGGTTCCATGACCGGCTCGCAGGGTTGATAAGCGGTTCCATTGAACCAAAGAGGAGGAGAGGCGATCAAGCCGAGGGAAACCGCATCTCCCCAGGCAAAGAGGGAACCGTTGGCGCGCACCTGAAGGGATGAGAGCGGGAGATCATAAGGGATGGGGACACCGGCCATATTCCAGCCAACCGGAAAGTCCATGCTCCACGCCTCCACTCCGCCTGGGTAGCCGGTGAGGCTCATAGTGATGGGGGAAACAAGAGTTGCCTTCAACCAGTACCCGACCCCCGGTTTCAGGGTTACCTGATTGATGCCAAAGTACACCCGGTTGAACGGATCGTACTGGAAAAGAAGAAGAGGCGCCGGCAACCCGCCAAAGACGACCATTGGGCTGGGGTTGGTGACGAGCGGGAGGGAGAC
>JBAXQG010000181.1:0-1752 GCA_037131855.1 bacterium | reverse complement strand
TGATCTCTCGCCAGCGCTATTGGGGAGCGCCGATCCCGATCGTCTATTGCCCGCTTTGCGGCATCGTCCCTGTGCCGGAGGAACAATTGCCGGTGCTCTTGCCGGAGGATGCCCCCCTCACCGGCGAAGGCGGCTCTCCGCTGGAGAAGGTTCCTTCCTTCGTCCAGGCGACCTGTCCGCGTTGTGGCGGCCCGGCTCGTCGCGAAACGGACACTATGGATACCTTCGTCGATTCCTCCTGGTACTACTTGCGCTACACCTGCCCCAATGCCCTCACCAACCCCGACGACCGGCCCTTCGACAGCCAGGCCGCCAATCACTGGCTCCCGGTGGATCTCTACATCGGCGGCATCGAACATGCCATCCTCCACCTGCTCTACTCCCGCTTCTTTACCAAGGTGCTGGCCGACCTGGGCCTGGTAGACTTCCAAGAGCCCTTCACCAAACTTTTCACACACGGCATGGTCACCCTGGGAGGAAGCGCCATGTCCAAGTCCAGGGGAAACGTGGTGTCGCCCAATGAGACCATCGAGAGGTATGGCGCCGATGCGGCCCGTCTCTACCCTCTTTTCATCTCCCCCCCCGAGATGGATGCCGAGTGGAGCGAACGAGGTCTGGAGGGTATCTTCCGTTTTCTGAACAAGGTCTGGCGGCAGAGCCTGGACTTCCTGGAGACTCAAGCGGCCTCGGGCAACCCTTGGGGTCCACGCGAGCAGGCTTTGCGGGCCAAGACCCACGATACCATCCGGCGCGTTAGCCAGGACATCGAGGAGCGTTTCCGCCTGAATACGGCCATCTCTGCGATGATGGAGCTGGTCAACGCCTGGGGGGACTACCAGGCTGTGACCAGCTCCGAACGCAATCAAGCCGTAGAGATGGAAGCGCTGGAGACCCTCTCTTTGCTCCTGGCCCCCTTCGCGCCGCACATTGCCTCCGAGCTGTGGGAGCGGGCCGGAAAACCCGGCGACGTACACCGGGCATCCTGGCCGGCTTGGGATGAAGCGATCCTGAAGATGGAGAAGGCCACCCTGGTGATTCAGATCAACGGCAAGCTGCGCGACCGTCTGGAGGTGCAGAAAGGCCTCACCGCCGAGGAGACCGAGCGCCTGATCCTAGACTCCCCGCTGGTGCAGAAGTTCCTGGAAGGAAAGCCGGTGCGCAAGGTGATCGTAGTCCCGGACAAGATCGCCAATATCGTCGTCTAGAGTCCCTGAACTTATCTTAGGAAAGTCAGCGTACACTCAGGCACTAATACTTTCACCCAGTAGCCGGCTTTGGGCTGAAAGGCGCCGCCGCTGACCAGCCCGGCGTAGGTGGAACCGGTCCACCGGTAGAAGGGGCTCTTGATCCAGCCAGCGCTGATCGCGTCGTCGAGGTTCTTGAGAACCAAGGCCTTATGCACGCGTACAGTGCTCCAACCGATCGCCGCCTCGTAAGGCGAGCCGATCAAGTTCCAACCCTGCGACAGTGAAATCGTAAAGGAGCTTTCCATGTTGGGTTGCCCAGTGATGGAAAGAGGATAAGAAGTAGGCGCTTTCAGCCAGTAGCCCTTCCCGATAGCCAGGGTGATCTGGCTTCTCCCCAGGTAGGCATTTGCCACAGCATTCCATGAATAGAGCGGCCAGCCTGCCGGAAAGACGGCTTCGGGGCTGGGGTTGGCCAGTACCAGGGGTACGCTGATCATGTTCCATCCCGAAAGAAGCCCGTACTCCAGCGTGACATCATCGGGAGGCAGAGTGAAAGCCCAGGTGT
>JBAXQG010000180.1:0-1835 GCA_037131855.1 bacterium | reverse complement strand
GTCTCAGCCATGGCGAATTCGCGGACCCCGAAGTGCTCCAAGGTGCGGCGGACCAGGGGGTGCAAGTCCTCGTACCCCTCCGCCTCCCAGCAGTCATCGTAAAACACCGCCTCGCCGATTCACCTCGAAGCTTGCGCATAGGCTTCGGCAGGCGTGGGGTTGCGGTCCTGGACGATCTCCAGGGCGGCTCCCCTGATCTCGGCGAAAGAAGGGGAGAAAGGCTTGCCGGTGAAGAGCAACTTCTGCATCGCCATCTTGGCTACCGCCAGGGGAATATCCTCCAGCGTTTTTGCCCAGATAGTCAGGGTGCCCGTGCTCATCTCCGGGGCGTTGTTCCAGGCCTGGGCGATCAAGGCCAGCAAATCCTTTACCTCTTGTTTGTTCATTTCTAGTTCTCCTCCTTTTCTTCTTCGATCTTCAGGTTGACCCAGGCTTGGGCTTTTCGGTTGAATAGGGGAACATCGCCGATGGGATTGCCTTCTTGGTCCAACTGGAGGTCGGCCCAGGCTTGCGCTTTCCGGTTCAGGAAAGGAGGCGGGGCTCCTCCGGCTGAGATGGAACGGCCATCTGCCGGAGGGTGGTGATCCCGGCCTGGCAGCTCCCCACGGTGGAAACATTCCAGCATCCCCAGGACATTGGTCTTTTTGAATCCGTGCCCGATCCAGGCGATGATGGTTTCCCTCCAGCGGGCCAGTTCCCCGGGAGAGGCGCCCACCTCCTTTCCCAGCATGGGCCATACGGCCTTCGGCGGATAGAGGCGGGTGATCTCCCGATAGGCATCCACAGCTTCCGGGATCGGATCCTTGTGTTTTTGCGACGAAACCACCGATTGGGAGGAAGAAGTAGCAGGGCGAACAGCGGCTGCCTTTTGCGGAGTTCGCGCTTTCTTTTCTTCCGGAGGATGGGCAGTCAGAGGTACAGCAGTCGGAGAGTCAGCAGTCGGAGAATGGGGAGTCAGAGAGTCAGCAGTCAGTACTACAGCCGGGCGAGCGCCGGAAATATCCGGATCGGCTCCTGGAATTTCCGGATTATCTGGCTTGTCCTCTTCGCAAGACGTTTGGGAGGGTCCTGGGATGATGCTCTTCTGCTCGTTCTTGTGGGGATACTGGTGGCGGAGAAAGTTGACGATGGTGATGTAGCGGTGGCCCTCCACGATGTACCTGCGGATTAAAGCGCCGTTTCCATCGCGATCGACGGCCAGCTCATCCAGCAATTTTGCAACATTCACCTCTTCATAGGGGAAGATCTCGGCTTCGATCCGTTTTGGCCGGTCCTCCAATCGGCCTTCCCGGTCTGCCAACAACCAGAGGCCGACAAAGAGCAGCCTGGCTGCCTGAGTACAGGATGCAAGCCCTTCGTTCTTGAAATAACCCGGTTTAATGCCGCGGGCTCTCATCGCGCCTCCCTCCTTCCTGTCTTCTCGAAAGCGGGCCTTCCCCGCGCGCCTCCACGCTGTGACATGACAAAGAGAGCGGGGGCCTCCCTCTCTTCGGCGTTTCTCCTTTTCATGGGGTCTCTCCTTTCGAACTCTGCGTATGGTTCATCTCCTTCGGTGTAGCAGAAAGGAAGAACGCTGAAGATAAGCCATTGGAGGCGCTTCAAAGAAAGGATTGGAGAGGCTTCAGGGGATCAGGAAACTGCAAAAAAGGCACAATTCATGGAAATGAAAAAACACTTCACTGAATGGAGCAGCCTGCAAAGAATCATCCAAATCTGGGTGGAAGACTTCTTCAAGGAACGTTTCCGATTGTGCCGCAAGGAGAAGATAGGCTTAGCTAGCGCCGGTAGGTTGCCTCGGTACGACGCGATATCTGCAGCAATACAACCAAATGATC
>JBAXQG010000179.1:0-1874 GCA_037131855.1 bacterium | reverse complement strand
TGTGGGTGGACTGAGAGGTTCCGATGCCCTCCGCTGGAACGAACTTAGTGGAGACCGATAGCAATCAGGATAGGAGAGGAGATGTAAAGTGATTTGCAAGAAAGCGGTTTCGTGGTTCGTCGTGGGAGTTTTGGTTTTGGCTGGCCTTTGTCTTCCCGCCTTTGTTCCAGCGGTTCCTCCGGCGTTGGCCGGAAACACCACCATCCAGCTTTGGATCGGCCAAAAAGACATTACGGTGGATGGGCAAACCCAGCCGATGGATGTAGTGCCTTTCATCCAGAACGGGCGCACGTTGGTGCCGGTCCGTTTCATCTCAGAGGCGCTGGGCGCCAAGGTGGACTGGATCGATGCCAACAAGGAAATCGTCATCGTCCTGGGGGCCAAAGTAGTCGGCCTCTGGATAGGCAAAGACACGGCGACGGTGAACGGCGTGGAGAGCAAGCTGGAGGCGCCGCCCATCATTCAGGACTCCCGCACCTTCGTGCCCCTCCGTTTCGTCTCCGAGGCACTGGGCGCCAAGGTGGACTGGTTGCAGGAGAAAAGCCAGGTCAATATCGCTTACTCCGCCCCCCAACTAATCTTACCCACCGCTACGGACACGGTCTGGCACTATATGGTGATCGGCGATTCCGAGGCTTGGGGTTTCTACGACTACTATGCCCAGCACCTGGAGGCAGACCTGGGCGCCAAGGTGGAGATCATTAGCTACGCCCTCCCTGGCCTGGATTGCGCCTACTTGCTGGAGAAAGTGAAGACCTCCACCAGATGGCGAATGGACCTGGCCCAGGCAGAGGTGATCACCTTCGAAGCCAATCCCACGCCGCACATCGGCTGGTACATCATTAATGGGCCCGGCAGCGGAGACCAACACAGCAAGGACTTCTCAGACACGGCCTTCGACGCCTATCAGGCGGACATGGAAGCGGTCCTGAGCGAAATCCTGACCCTGCGAAAGGGCCAGCCTACCCTGATCCGGGCACAGAACTTATATTGTCCGATCTATTCGGACTGGAAGAAGATGGGCATCTATGAGGAATGCCAAGCTGCCTGGACCCGCTTAAACCAGAGCTTGGAGCAGGCTGCGGCCAAGTACGGCGTCCCTACGGCAGACATCTACTCGGCCTTCAACGGCCCAAATCACGATGAGGATCCTGTTGAAAAGGGCCTCATTGGTATTGACGGCGAGCACGTCAGCACCCTCGGTTATGGAGTGATGGCCGACATCTTCCGCCGCTTGGGCTACCAGTTTATCGTCCCCTAGAACGCTGACCTCCTGGTGAGATCGCCCACCGCCCCCTCATCCCAGCCGCGGTTTCGTTAGTGGCAGTTTCTTGGCAATCGCGGGAAAGAATGCAGAAGTAAAGGAGAGAACATGAAAAAGCTGATCGCGGTATTTTTGGCCTTGCTGCTGGGCTTCGTCTTTTTCGCTGTCCCGCTCCCCCAAAGCATGGCCGCACCGGTGGTGGCCTATGACTTTTTGGCCAACGCCCTCTACGCCAGTTGGAACGGGTGGACAGCCGGCACGGCAGTGCCCATCACTTTCAATCAAACAAGTTTCAAGATGATCGACGGCATGGCGGCGCTCTATGGGAAAGCCCCCAATCCGACCGGCGTCTCATTGGAAGACGGTATTAAATACGCTCCAGCTCTGTGGATGGTGGCGCCAGGGGGGGCCGGAATCAGCGGCGGCACCGGGGTGACAGGCGACTATTATCACGTCTACATCCCAATAAATGCCACCTTGGAGATCACTTTCGGGCTAACCAAGGGTGACACGGGCGAGAAAGGCCTCACTGCGGGCGTTGCCTTCGCTGATGACGACCCCAGCTACCCGCTGGTAGAGCTCGTCTCGCAAACCAAGGATTACGACGGGA
>JBAXQG010000178.1:0-1880 GCA_037131855.1 bacterium | reverse complement strand
ATCGAAGCCGACCCGAGCTACAACCCTGTCACCAACCTGGAGCTTGAGTATTACCACAAGGATGGCAGCACCTTCTGGTTGGAAAACAAGTTCAGCATCATCCGGGACAGCAGCGGCAAGCCTGTATCGATACTGGGCGAGGGCAGAGACATCAGCGAGCGCAAGCGGGTGCAGGATGCCCTGCGAGAGAGCGAGGATAAATATCGGAAATTGTTTGAGATGGAATCGGATGCGCTATTTCTGACGGATGCCCAAAGCGGTCAAATCCTCGATGCCAATATGGCTGCTGTTGCCCTCTATGGGTATTCCCTTGATGAGTTGCTTGGGATGCGCAATGTTGATCTTTCAGCAGAGCCGGAGAAAACCAAGGAATCCAGTGCTCTCGCCAGTTCCAGCGGGGTAATTGCGATTCCGCTTCGTTACCACCGCAAGAAAGATGGAACTGTCTTTCCTGTGGAAATCAACGCCACATCTATTGTGTGGAACGGCCGTCTGGCATTTATTCCTGTCATCCGCGACATCACCGAACGCAGGGAACTGGAAGAGCGCATCCGCCAGGTCCGCAGCGATCTCCTTTTTGCCGTCTCCCACGACCTCAAGTCTCCTCTCCAGGCTCTCCATCAAACCCAGGAGATGCTCAACGAGCTGACCCCGGGAGAGGGCCTAGCCCGCTTCCAGGAGTACAGTGAGATCTGGCGCCGCAACCTGCAGCGCCTGGAGCGGATGATCAACAACCTGATGGACAGCCAACGCGGAGAAGAAGGTCGCTTTCCCCTCCTCCTCGCCCCCTCGAATCCGGTAGAACTGATCAAGCGAGTAGTAGAGGATTCACAAGGCTTCGCTCTTTCCTCCCAGGTGAGCTTCGACCTGAAGCTGCAACCCGTGCCGGAAGGCGTCTGCGACGAAGAGGCTCTCGCCCGGGTGGTGGAGAATCTGCTCACCAATGCCGTCAAGTTCTCGCCCAAAGGAGGAAAGGTTGAAGTCAGGTTGGAGATGGAGGGAGACGCCCTGCTCCTGGAGGTGGAGGACCATGGCTTCGGCATCCCCGCCCTTGAACAAGCCCAACTCTTTCAACCCTTCCAGCGGGGTCGCACAGCCGAACGCAAGGGAATCCGCGGCACCGGTCTGGGCCTCTACGTCTGCCGCCGCATCGTCGAGGAGCATGGCGGTTCGATCTCCCTCTTCAGCGAAGAAGGGAAGGGAACCAAAGTGACCGTCCGCCTCCCTTGGAGAATAATTGGGACATAATACTAATTTGTCTCAAAATAGTATTATGTCCCGAATTATTCGAATCTGTCTCCAATCGCACAAAACAACGGGAGGTAGGGAATGAACACCAAGAATGCCGGACACGATGATTCCGCCAACCCCTTGGTGGATTCGACGCCACAAGACGGCTCAAAGCAGGACAGTTTACCGCAGGATAGCTCCCCAAAGCGCCAAAGCCTAGGGGGACAGGAGAAGCAAATCTTGCGCCAAAGGGCGGAGGTGGAAGCGCTGGTCCGGGTGGAAGAAACCGCAGCCGAGGTCGCTTTGTCCCCCGAGGAAGCCAGGCGCTTGCTCCATGAGTTGCAGGTTCACCAGATCGAGCTGGAGATCCAGAACGAGGAGCTGCGCCGAGCTCAGGTGGAACTGGAAATGTCGCGGACACAGTACTTCGACCTCTTTGAACTAGCGCCGGTGGGCTACCTCACCCTCAGCGGGAAGGGGCTGATCCTGAAAGCCAACCTCACCGCCGCCACCTTGCTGGGTGTGACCCGGGGCGCGTTGGTCAAGCAGCCGCTAACAAGCTTTATCCTTCCTGAAGACCAGGAGATCTACTATCTGCACCGAAAGAAGTTATTTGAAACAGGCTCCCCACTGGCATGCGAACTGCGAAT
>JBAXQG010000177.1:0-1884 GCA_037131855.1 bacterium | reverse complement strand
CGGATCTTCCCTTGGTAGTCCGACCAGAAACCCAAGAGCAGACTGAAGAGCGTGGTCTTGCCGGCGCCGGTGGGGCCGACAATAGCCAACGACTGGCCGGGCTGCACAGAAAAAGAGACTTCCTGCAAAACCGGCGTCCCCTCGTAGGCAAAGGAGACGCCTTCGAACTCCACTTGACCGCGTAGAGGCTCTAGCAGCGCCGTACCCCCGCGGTACTCGCGGTCGTCGTTTTGGAAGAAGTCGAGGATTTTCTCCAGCGAGGCGAAAGCGGTCTGGAAGATGGCGAATTTCTCGGAGAAGTCGGCAATCGGCTCGAAGAACATCTCCACATAGGTAAAGAAGGCCACCAGGATCCCCACCGTGGCTTGCCCCTGGGAAACCATCAGCCCGCCGAAGATCAGGACCATGGCCCGGGAGAGCTGCTTGAGGAAGTTCACCGAGGGGTAGAAGAGAGTGCGCAGGCGCATGGCCTTCAAATTCTCGCTCAAATAGCGGCCATTGATGGCGCTGAACTCCTGGCGGTTGTAATCCTGGCGATTGAAAGCCTTCACTTCCTGGAAACCGGCCAGGTTCTCGTTCAGGTAAATGTTCATCTCGGCCACGATCTTGCGTACAGCGCGGAAGATCGTCCGCATGCGAACCCCTACGATCTGCAATAAAAGACCCACCGGCAAAGCCACGGCAAGAGAGATCAGGGTCAGACGCCAATCCATGGTCAACATCACCACCAGGATGCCGATGATCAAAACGATGTCTGCTACCAGAGAGGACAACCCCGCGGTGAGCATCTCGGCCAGGTTCTGGATGTCGTTGGTCAAGCGGGTAATGATCTTTCCCACCGGGTTCTCGTTATAGAAGCGCACCGAGAGGGAGAGGAGGTGTTCCATCAATTCACTGCGCATTCGCCACATCAGCCTCTGGCCGAGCACATTGGTCACCAAGGCGCGGAAGAAGACCAGCACAAACCAGGCGCCGGCAGCCGCCAGGGCGATCCCGATCAACGGGTAGACGCCGGCAAAATCCCCTGGGATGATGTATTGATCGATGGCGATACGCAGAATATAGGGGAGTATCAGGTTGACCAAGGCGGAAGCCAGGATCACTGCCACCGAAGCGGTCAGCAACAGAGGGAAGCGCTTCAGATAGCCCCAGAAAAAGCGCAGCAAAGCGCGGTCGCTTTGCGTGCGAGGCTCTTGGACGTTAAGAGTCGGCGTTTCCACGAGGCGCTCCTTCGGCGATCTGGGCGAAGTAGAGGTGAGAGAAGTATCCGTCTCTCTCCAACAGTTCGATCGGTGAATCGTTTTCCGTCACCCGCCCGTTCAGCAAAACCAGGATCTGGTCGGTCCATAGCAAGGTGGAGACGCGGTGACTGATGGAGATGGCGCTGCGTCCCGACCCGCGGATGTACTTCTTCAGATTGGCGACCAGGCGCTCCTCCGTGATCGTATCCACCGCCGAAAGGGCATCGTCCAGGAGCATCACTGGCCTTCCGGAAACGATCGCCCGGGCGATGGCGACGCGTTGGCGCTGGCCGCCGGAGAGGGTTACCCCACGTTCCCCAACCAGTGTCTGGGTTCCCTCTGGAAACTGGGCTATCTCCTCCTCCAGGCAGGCGATGCGCATCGCTTCTTCGACTTCCTCCTGGGTTGCCTCCGGCCGGGAGTAGCGGATGTTTTCCAAAAGGGTGGCAGAAAAAAGGTAGGAGTCTTGCGGCACGAAGGCGAAGACGCGTCGCAATTGCACCAAAGGAATGTGGCGGGCATCCGCGCCATTTACCCACACGCACCCCTCCTCCGGTTCAACCAAGCGAAGAAGCAGACGGAAGAGAGTGGTCTTGCCGGCGCCGATTGGTCCCACCACGCCCAGGGTGCGCCCCTCTTGCAG
>JBAXQG010000176.1:0-1885 GCA_037131855.1 bacterium | reverse complement strand
AGACATTCCGGTTGAACTTGATTTTCTCCAAGTGGAGAAAACCTAAGGAGGAATAGGCTTGGCAAAGAAAATTGTCGCGGTTGTAAAACTGCAGATCCCCGCCGGCAAAGCGACACCGGCGCCGCCAGTAGGACCCGCCCTTGGGCAACGGGGGATCAACATTATGCAATTTTGTAAGGAATTTAATGAGCGGACCGTTAGTGCCGGAGGGATGGTGACCCCGGTGGAGATCACAGTCTACCATGATCGATCCTTCACCTTTATCACCAAGACCCCGCCAGTCTCCGCCTTGTTGAAGAAGTACACCAACTTGGAGCTTGGTTCGGGTGAACCGAACAAGAAGAAAGTGGGTAAGATCAGCAAAGCACAAGTGCGCGAGATTGCCCAGATCAAGCTGCCCGACTTGAACACCATAAGCATGGATGAGGCAGTGCGGATGGTTGAGGGGACAGCTCGCAGCATGGGAATCGAGGTGGAGTAAATGCGACATGGGAAACGTTACCTGAAAGCAGCAAAGATGATCGATCCGGGTCGTTTTTACCTTCCTGAGGAAGCGGTCAGCTTGTTGAAACAGATGCCGACGCCGAAGTTCAACGAAACCGTCGAGCTGGCCGTTCAGCTTGGCATCGACCCCAAGAAGTCAGACCAGTCGGTTCGTTCGGTCTGCGTTCTGCCGGCTGGAACCGGCAAAACGATGAAGGTGCTGGTATTCGCCAAAGGCGAGAAGGTGGAGGAAGCCACGCGGGCTGGTGCTGACTATGTAGGCGGAGAAGAATACGCCAAACAGGTTTTGGACGGTTGGTCGGACTTTGATGTAGCCATTGCCACCCCCGATATGATGAGCGTAGTGGGCAAGCTAGGCAAGATCTTGCGCGGGAAGATGCCAAACCCAAAGGCTGGCACGGTGACGATGGAGCTGGAACGAGCCATCCGAGAAGTAAAGGCTGGCAAGATCGAGTTCCGTGCCGACAAGCAAGCTGTCGTACACGTCCCGTTGGGCAAGATGAGTTTCTCTGAGGCCGACCTATTGACCAACCTTTACGCCTTCCTCGACACTTTGGTGAAAGTGAAGCCTTCTACCGCCAAGGGACAGTACATCAAGGGAATTTCCCTCAGCTCAACAATGAGCCCGGGGATCGACATCGACCAACAGAAAGCCACCGCAGTCGCCGGCAAACGAAACGCCTGAAGGGAGGCCGGGCCGGCGCCTGGCTTCCAACACAAACGAGACGCCGTAGACAGTAGGGCGCCCTTCGGGGTGTAAGACCTACCGAGGCATGTTCGGATTCGTTCGGACTCCTTGGTAGGAGTCCATTTTTGTAAAAAGAGGTGATGAAATGCCAAAACCTGAAAAGGTCGAGATCGTGCGAGATGTCACCGAGCGGTTCCGGAGCTCGACGGCGGTCTATTTCGTAGACTACCAGGGTTTGACGGTGGCGGAGATATCCGCGCTGCGCCGAAAGTTGAAAGAAAAGCAAGCCGAATTGAAGGTCGCCAAGAATACCCTCCTGCGCATCGCACTTTTGGATGCCGAGCTGGGTGAGGCCCCGGTCTTAGTGGGTCCTACCGGCGTGGTGATTGCCCATGAAGACCCGGTGATTTCGCTGAAGGTTATCATGGAATTCGCCAAGGATAAGCCGAACCTGAAGGCCAAAGGCGGTCTGATGGATCATGCTTTCTATGACCAGGCTCAAGTCCTGGCCATTTCCCAGTTGCCAAGCAAGAAAGAAATGTTGGCCCAAATTATTGGCAGCCTTCAGGCGCCGGCCTTCAACCTGGTCTGGGCTTTGCGCGGCGTGGCCGCTGGCCTGGTCTACACCCTGCAGGCGATTGCGGAAAAACCGCAAGACGCACCGCAAGAAGCACCGCTAGACACACCGCAAGA
>JBAXQG010000175.1:0-1888 GCA_037131855.1 bacterium | reverse complement strand
ATAGCCCCCGGCAACTTGATAGCCCCCGGCAGGGTGTTACTGGCACAAAACGCAAAGGACGGGAAAAGAGTGGAAATCTTGATTTGCGCCTTACATATCCGCGCTGATTGGTTGAGCCGATGAGCGTCGACAAACGAGAGCTTTACCGCTTTCCCTGGTCGATGAATGACAACCCCATCGCTTGGCTGGAAGTGTCGGACATCTGCAATATCCGCTGTGAAGGTTGTTACCGGCAGTACATGACTGGACACAAAACGCTTGATCAAATCAAAGAAGAAGTCCTTTTCTTCAAGCGTTGGCGCAATCCGGATAATGTCTCCCTGGCCGGTGGCGAACCATTGATTCATCCGCAAATCCTGGAGATCGTCGCTTTCATCCGGCAAAACGGGATCAAGCCGATTATCCTGACCAACGCCTTGGCCCTTACGCCGGAGCTCTTGCGAGAGTTGAAGAAAGCCGGATTAGCCGGCTTTACGATCCACATCGACAGTCACCAAGGACGACCGGGGTGGGTCGGGAAGAGCGAGAAAGAGCACAACCAGCTCCGTCAGAAGTATGCCGACATGATCGCCGAGGTGGGAGGAATTTATGTGATCTTCAATTCCACCGTCTATCCTTCCACCTTCCAAGAGATCCCCGATGTGGCCGCCTGGGGGCATGCCAACATCGACCGGGTCCATGGGTTGGTTTTTATTACCTATCGAACCGCCACCGAGTCTCAGGTGGGGACCGATGTCACCAAACAGGAAGTAGACCTCACCAAGCTGAGTTACGTCCGTGATCGATTTGACGAGCGTTTCGTCACCGGTCCCGAGGTGTACGGCATCCTGAAGGAACACTGTCCACAATTGGTCGCCTCCGGTTACCTGGGCGGAAGCATTCGCCACGACTCCATCAAGTGGCTGAGCGGAGCCCTGATCGGCTCGCGCAAGGCCATCTACGGTTCGGTGGGGAAGAAGGCCATGGAAGCCTCTCAAGCATTCCACCATCTTTTCAGAGGAACCTATCTTGCCTACATGGCCCAAGCCAGGATCGGCTCGAAGATATTCATGGCCGCCCCCTTCGATAAAGAGATCAAGGAAGCGGCCCGCTGCTGGGGAAGGGACGTGCTGCGCCACCCCGGCCGTCTCTTTGAACCCATCTACGTTCAGAGCATCGGCATCATTCAAGCGCCAGACGTGATGCCGGACGGACGAGCCGACATGTGCGACAGTTGCCCCGACATCACCATCCACGAAGGGCAGTTCGTCAACTCTTGCCGGTTGGACGAGTACCGCCTCTTCGGGGGTTTCCTCTCACTTACCGACAAGCAGGCCCCTCCCGACGTTCCTCCTCACCCACTTGAAAGCGAAGAAAAAGCTGGGGAAGGCTAAGATAGCCCGAGGCTTCCTCCCAAGCCTGCTGCGTTTGCTGCGGGGGAAACCTCACCTGCCTCCCTCATTGGCTGATAACCCACTGCTGTTGGCGTTGGTTCGACGCCGCAGCGTGCGCGCCTTCACCAGCCGGGAGATCCCCGACGATATCTGGTCAGCCATCCTGGAAGTTGGACGATTGGCTCCCTCTACCGTCAACCTGCAAAGCTGGAGTTTTGTCCTTTTTACCGGCGCTACTTGGCAGGAGCGCTTCGGGCGGCCAATCCCCTTTCGCGCGCCTCGCGGCCTGATCCTGCTGGGGGACACCCATCGAAACCGGCAGGTTTTGGAAGCTTTCCCGGTAGCTCCAATGGTGGAGTACACCATCGCCGTGATGAACGCCTCGCTGGCCGCGATGGCCATGAACATCGCGGCCGAGGCCTTGGGCGTCTCCTCTGTGATGCTTTCGGAAACGGGCCAGGGCGGGTTATTGGATGCCGGCTTCCTGAAGAGGCAATTAATTCTGCCGCCTTCTG
>JBAXQG010000174.1:0-1939 GCA_037131855.1 bacterium | reverse complement strand
GAAGCCGACGCTGACATCGAAGCGGCCGATCTCTTCTTTGATGTTCACGTAGCTCATCCCATCATAAGCCCAAGCGACCTTCCCCACGATGCCAAGGTCGGCGGCCGCATCCAAGGAGTAGTAGGAACTCATCCGCTTGATCTGCACCTGCTCCCACGGGATCGAACCCAGGTATGGATTGCCGACAGCATTCCAGCCAGGAGAGAGGGGGATCTGCATCAACTCGCCGCTATAGGGAACACCCAGGATCGGGTAGGAGAGAGGTTGGGCAAGGGGCCGGACCAGGAGCCAGTACGCGTCCCCGGAGGCCAGGATGATCTCCTCGCGCGTTTGATAGCGCCCCATAATGGGATCCCATTGGAAAAGCAACCATTCCCCGGGAAGGTTATCAAAGACGTTGTTCGGATTGGGATCGGTGACGAGGGGCAAGGTGATCAAATTCCAACTCGGCTGAATGGTCAGCGGGAATTGGAAAGCGCCGCCCACCCAGACCTGGCAGCCCCAGAAGGGATTTGAAGTCCCTAGGTAAAGACCTCCATTGGCAGCCTTCAGGGTGCGGAAACCGTAGTTGTTGGGATCTCCGAAACCGGTCAGTGTCACCGGCGACCAGGACAATCCGTCCTTGGTCTTCCACAGGTCGGCGCCTGCGCCAAGCAAGAGCAGATCAATCACTCCCTGGCTCAAGGCGTCCAAAGGCGGTGGCAGGGGTCCGATAAAACTGGGCAGGTAGCGCAAGAAAACGGAAGCATCGAAAGTGCCCAGATATAGCACATCATCGTACACTTCCAGGCTCCAGCAATAGAAGTTCATCATGTTGCCGAAGCCGGAGGACCAGCCGCTGAGAGGATCTCGGGACGGCGCGCCCAGGGGGGCGGCGACCGGGTTGCGATCGCCCACCAGCAGGTCCCAACTATTGTCGGGGTAGACGCGGAACACATCGAAACCCTTGAAGTCCAGGATGCCGGAGATGAAGGGAAGGCCGATGGAGCCGATGTAGAGGTTCCCCTTGAACTCTTTCATGGTCGCTGCCCAAGCGTTGAAAGAACTGCCGGCGCCGTCGCCGATGAGCTTGACGAAGTCGGCGTTGCCGGCCGGTTCAGCGACGGTGCTGACCCACACCTGGAAGCCCGTCTTGTTTTCGGTCCCCACGTAGAGCTTGCCATTGTAGCTGGCCAAAGAAACCACGCCGCTGTTGGTGGTGTCAATGGCGCTAAAATCCATCACTTTCTGCCAGCTCCCAGGCGTCGGGGTGACAGTGTCGGTACACCAGACGGAGGGGCCCACCGCTACTCCCACGTACAGCTTGCCGTTGTGGACGGCCGAGGCGCGGGTTTCCCGGCCCATCAAGGGTGAGACCGCCACGGGACCCCATTCTGTCCCGTTGGTGCTGCTGTAGATCAGGGCAGCCCGGTCCGGGCGGGCGAAAGTGAGACCTCCCGTGAAAGCGTAGACAGCCGACTGGCCGCTGTTGTCGGTAAAGGTCGCCATCGAACGAAGACCCATCGACGCAGGCACCTGGTAAGGCATCGACCCGTCCATGGCGCGAAGGTAGGATGGAACCTGCGGCGCCTCGTAGACGCGGCTCCAGGCTCCGCTATGAAGGCGCCAGATCTCGGTCTGGCTGCCGGCGTTCCAGGCCTGGAAAGCCGCTTCATCCTTGACGATGACGGCAGTGGGGGTGCGAATAAGGAAATCCTGCATGAAGGGAACCTGCGGGACATCGGGCAACTGAGGCGGACGGGCCGTCGGTGTCAGCGCGGCCCAGATGGCTTCCCACATCGGGTTCAAGGTGGTCTGGTAGCGGCCAGTGCCGATGTAAAGATCGCCTTCGAAGCTGGTCATCGACCAAGCATAGGAGTTGGTCCGGTCTAGGAACCCCCCCGACACCTGTTGGGAGAAATCCTTCCGCGACAGGCCGTAATTTTCAAGATACTCCAAG
>JBAXQG010000173.1:0-1957 GCA_037131855.1 bacterium | reverse complement strand
AGAATGAAGATACAGCCTGCCGTCCTCCTTGCCATGTGCCGGAAGTCACGATGCACAGTCACCTTTTTTCAGTGACTGCCGTCATCTTGTGATACCGTCACCTGCCGAAAGGCCGAGGAGATGAACTAGCGGATCAGGCGGGAGAGGAGCCCTTGGCGCAGCTCGATGGCCCCAGACGGGCACATTTCTTGGCAGATGAAGCAACGGATGCAGGCGCGGCTGTCCCACACCACTCCCTTTTCGCTCCCCAGTTTCAAGGCTTCAACCGGACAACTGCGCACGCAGATGCTGCAGCGGGTGCAACGCTCGGCCAGGAAAACAGGCCGCGGCGTGAGCGCGTTTTTGCCCAAGCGCAGAGCCCACTCCGGAACCACCGACTGAACATCGCGAATAGTCTGAAAGCCGGGCCGGATGACCTCTTCCAAGGGAACCCCCAACAGGTCGATGGCCGGCTCCCGGCCTGCCAGAAGGTACTTCCGGTAGACGGCATTGGTGTAGACGCGCTCCGGGTTGACGCTGACCACTCGCGCCATTACTTCGTCCATGGCAAAACCATCCTCTCCCAGGAGGATCACCCCCAAGGGAACCGGCGTCCCATTGGCCGGGCCGTTCCCCTCCATGGCCAGGATCCCGTCCATCAGATTCAGGGTGGGCGGGCAAGCCCGGTAGAGGTCCACCAGCATTTTGGCGAAGAGCCACTTGTCCTGGCGAGCCTTCAGGTGATACTCGGTCTTGCGGATCCCCGGGATCACGCCGAACATATTCTTCACAGCCCCGGTCATGTACATCAAGCCGTGCGTCTTCAGCTTGGGCAGATTGATGATGCGGTCGGCCTCGGCGACCAGCTTGGCGATCTTGAAATGCTTATAAAGGAGGGCTTCGGCACACTCCACCTCTACGGCCTCTTGGAATTCGACCAACTGGACCCCCTCGGCCTTGGCCACCGCCTCAAAGCCGGTAGCGCGGGAGGCGGCAAGGAAGCCCGAATAACCAGGGCTGTCCGCCACTACCAGGTTATCGGTGCGCTCTTTCAGCAATTGCAGCACCGCCTGGAGGAAGACGGGATGCGTCGTGATGGCACGCTCTGGAGCTGCCCCCATCAGGCAGTTCACCTTCACCACCACGCGCTCCCCCCGGCCGATGAAACGAGCCAGGCCGCCCAGCAGCTCCAGCCCCTGATTCAGTTGTTCCTTCACCTCTTCCAGACGATACTGGGGGCATCGCTGGATGACGATAGCCGCCATCAGGCCTCCCGGCGCCAGGCTTGGTTGGCCTCGGCGAACTCACCAATGAACGCAGTATGAAAGATAGACATCACTCCTCCTTCTAGCAGCAACAAATATCCTCACACTGTAACAGACCAGGCCGCCAAGCGTGAATTGCGCGGTGAAGAGCTGTTGCGCGGTTGGCTCTGGCGGGCGGATCGGCTACCATGGAGAGATGACGCTTACGGCCATTGTCGGCGAGAAAGAGCCTTTGTCTTTGGAAAGCCTTCTGCGCGAGTTGCCACTCCCGCTGGGCGAGCTCCCGGAGAACCGCCCCCTGGTGGCCATCACCCTCGGCGACCCGGCTGGGATCGGCCCGGAAATTGTCCTGCAGGCATGCAGCAGAAGAGCTCTATTCCAGTTTTGCCGACCCTTGGCAGTCGGGGATCCTGCTTTCCTGGCCAAGGCCGAACAGTTCTGTAGAACAGGAGCTTCTCTGCATTGCGTCCGTCAGCCTGAGGAGGGACTCTTCCGTCCCGGCTCGATCGACGTCCTGAAGGTGGAATCACCCCACGCCGAGGAAATTCGCTGGGGAGAAATCCAGGCAGAGGCAGGCCGCTGCGCCTATCAGACGATCATCAAAGCAACGGAATTGGCCCTGGCTGGACAGGTTCAGGCCATCGCCACCGCCCCCATTCACAAGGAGGCCATCCGTCTGGCAGGGATCCCTTTCATAGGGCACACCGAGATGT
>JBAXQG010000172.1:0-1986 GCA_037131855.1 bacterium | reverse complement strand
ATTTTCCAGACGCATGTAACATTTCTCGATTGTTGGAACTATGCGCAGAGCACGCCGCATAGATTGGCCAAATCGAAGAAGTAGGGGAAGTGACACCCTACGCCAATACGACCCGGGATCCGGAGGAAAACGATGAGGTAACCAATCAGCAATTGAAGCAAGGAGAGCGAGAAAGTTCCGGCCGCTGCATAGCCACAAACCACCCGACCCAGTGCCGCACCTATTGGCATCAAATGAGCTGCTCTCATTTCGATAGTTGCTGCAAGATTGCGCTCACTTTTTCCTGGAGGACAGGCAAGTCTTCGATTGCCGTGAGACAAACCTTATCCAGGTCTACGCCAAAGTAGTCGTGAATGAGCTTGTCCCGCATTCCGGCAATATCATCCCACAGGACATGGGCATACCGGCTGCGCAACTCGCCGGAAAGCCGCTTGGCGGCTTCGCCGATGACCTCGATCTGCCGGATGACGCCATCCTGGACGAGGGAAGCGTTGAAAAAAGAGGCTTCGTCAACATTCCGCAGATGCTCTGTGCTTTGGCGATCGCGTCTAGAACGTGTTGGAGGTAGACCGTGTCATCGCGCTTCATAGATCACATCCAACTCGCGCATGATCCGGTCGCGCAGGTAGGGGCTAAGGGCGGCTTCGGTGAGCAGATCTACCTTGCGTCCAAGCGTGAGCGAGAGCTCTCGCTCAAGCGCAACGAGCGCTAGCAGGCTCTTGCGCTTGGAGAATTCCACGATCAGATCAATGTCGCTCTGCTCGTTTGCTTCGCCGCTGACCATCGAACCAAAAACGCCGATCTTGACTACATCGTTCTGACGGCACGCCTCGATCAATTTGCGGGTATCGAAAGGGTACGTGTTCATGGCTCACATTCTACCCGAATTTCGCAGCAAGAATAAGGGGACAGATTTATTTTTCCAGGAGCCATCCTTCCATTCCCGCGGGTTTGTAAGATAATGCCGATAATCATCATTACGAGTAAACCAGCTTGCCTGAACTCAATAAATAAATCTGTCCCCTTATTCTACTGGTGGAGGATGATCTATTAATAGTAGAATAGCTGAAAATGGAGTCATCTGTGAGCATCTCCGAGAAATCTCTATTCTGGGCAGGACAAGACGATGGAAGCCGTTTCTACGAGCGCATGGTAGAACGTCTGCCGGCATTGATGGAACGGTTCAAGGCTCACCCGCGCACCATCCTTGATCTCTCCTGCGGGGACGGAGCTTTCGCCATCTTGCTGGCTCGCCAGGGGTTCAAAGTAACAGGCATGAACACTTCTCTCTGGTCTATCGAGCACGCTCGCTCCCGGGCTCGCGAAGAGGGTTTGAGCATCGGCTTCTTACAGCAGGACATACGCAGCCTTTCCAGCGATTTTCGCTTCGACTTGGCTACCCTTTGGTTTGACAGTCTGAACACCTTGCTGGATGAGGAAGAGCTATACAAATCTTTCTGCAATGTACAGGATGTCGTTCAGCCGGGTGGGCTCTTTCTCTTCGAGATGAATACGATCTATGGCCTGGCTGTACACTGGCAATGGAACCCGTGCTATGTCCACCAGGAAAGTGAAGAATACTTCGAATTGCACCGCCCGGCCTACGATTACGAGCGCAACATCGCTACCCTGCGGGTAACCCGGTTTCGCCGCCAGGGGGAATGCTGGCAGCGCGCCGAGGAGATGGTGCAGGAACGTGGGTACACCTTGGAAGAGTTGCGCCAAGTGTTCCGGGAATCCGGTTGGGAGGAGTTGGCTTGCTTTGGCGACCCCTGGAAGATGACACCTCCCAATGCGCACAGTGCGCGCGTCTGGTTCGCTTTGCAGGCGCCTTCCGAGGGAACTGTCCGGCGGCGCGAGGACCAGCCCGGCTAGCCTCTCTCCCTCTGCTTGTCATCCAGAGATAGGATTGCCCCCTTGCGGGGAAGACGGTAAGAGGGTAAGAATGGGGATCAAGATGTACGAGACGGAAGACGAACACCTTCA
>JBAXQG010000171.1:0-2028 GCA_037131855.1 bacterium | reverse complement strand
CCCGGGGCAGCTCCTTGGCCTGACGGATCCAGTTCTCTACCTGGTCCAAGGTGGGCAGGCGGCGGACCAGTTTCTTGGTGTCATTGACGGCGGTCATCTTTTCCAGCAGGTGGTCGGCTTTTCGCTGAGCCAACTCCGGGATGGTATCCACCCCAGCTTCCTCCAACAGGTCCGCATACTCCGAACCGACTCCCTTTACCCGGAAGAGGTCGACATGGTTCACCCATTCCAAGATCAGTTTGTCGCTAATGCCGGCATGGGCAGCAATTTCCTTGCGGCCCTTGGGGGTAGCGCCTTTCTCCAGTAGTTCATCGGTAGTGTCGATTCCCGCTTCTTTCAGCTTCTGCGCGTACACCTCTCCTACGCCCTCGATCTCCTTTAGGTTGGCCATCTCCTTGCTCCTTTTCCGTAACCCTGTATTTTTCCGGTCTCTGACCGTTCTATCGCTAGTATAACGAACCCGGGCTGATCACTCCCGTTCAAGGAAGGGCTAGCAACCATTCCACCTTCAGCCTGCAACTGTTGGCGGATCCCGAGTTCCTTCTGGGGAAGCGGTTTCTTCCTCCAGGGTCAGGCTAATGCGGGTCCACCGCTCCAGCCTTTCCTGCAGCATCTCCTCCAGTTGGGAGAGACGGCGCAGCGCGGCCGGGAAAGCCACCGGGTCGGCATGGAGAGCTGGCGAGCAAGCTTGCTCGGTGAGGGCTGCCTTTTCTTCCTCCAGGGCGGCGATCTCCCCTTCCAACATCTCTTGCTCGCGCTTTATCGGGCCTATACGGCGCTGACGCTGCTGCAGGGCAAAAGCCTTGGCGCGGCGCTCTTCCTTACGGGCAGCGGGGGAGCCTTCCGGAACAGGGCACCCTGCCGCAGGCTGTCTACCTGCCGGGGCTTGCCTACCTGCCGCAGGCTGTCTATTGACCACTGGCTGTTGAACCACCAACCGGCCGGCCTCCTCTTTCTTCCAGAGGTAATACTCGTAATCGCCGTCGTAGCGGAAGAGGCGACCTCCCTCTACCTCCAGCACCATGTTGGCCACGCTGTCAATGAAGGCGCGGTCATGGGAGATCATGATCAGGGTTCCCTGATACTCCTGCAACGCCTCCTCCAGCACCTGGCGAGCCTGGATGTCGAGGTGGTTAGTCGGTTCATCGAGAATTAGGAAATTGGCCGGCCGCGCCAACATGCGGGCCAGCGCCACCCGTGCTCTCTCCCCCCCGGAGAGGACCGCCACTGGCCTGGTAGCCTCCTCCTCGCTGAAGAGGAAAGCGCCGGCCAATCGGCGCACTTCCAGTGGCAGCAACTCCGGAGCGACACTGCTGATCTCCCCCAGCACACTGCGCTGCGGATTGAGGATATCGAGCTGGTGTTGGGCGTAGTAATAGAGGGAGACTCCCCCGCCCAATCGCCGCGTTCCCTCCTGGATCGGCTCCACTCCAGCCAGAACCTTCAGCAGAGTCGACTTGCCGGCTCCATTGCGCCCCACCACGGCGATCTTCTGCCCGCGCTGGATGGTCAAATCCAGATCCCGGAAGACCATGAGGGATCCGTAAGCCTTGGTTACATTGGTTAGCTCGGTCACTTTCAAGGGGGAACGGACCGGTTGGGGGAAACGCAGGCGGAAGCGAGGCGTCGATTCCTGAGGCAGCTCGATCCGCTCGATACGGTCCAGCATCTTGATTCGGCTCTGCACCTGTTTGGAGAGGGTGCCCGACTTGTAACGGAAGCGCTCGATGAAGCGCTCGTACTGAGTGATTTTGCGCTGTTGGTTCAAGTAGCGAGCTTCCAGCAGATCCACCTCCTTGGCCTTTTGCTCCAGGTAGGCTTCGTAATTGCCGGTGTAGCTGTGGAAGGTCTGCTCGCGGATCTCCACCACCCGCTCGGCGATGTGGTTGATGAAATGCTGGTCGTGGGAGACTACGATGATCGTCCCCTTGTACTCGCGCAGGAATCCCTCCAACCAGCCGATGGTCTCCAAGTCCAGGTGGTTGGTCGGTTCGTCCAGAAGCAGCAGGTCGGGTTGACGCAAGAGCA
>JBAXQG010000170.1:0-2043 GCA_037131855.1 bacterium | reverse complement strand
CTCACCCCGAAGAGGGTCCAGGGGATGATCTCTCCCATCAGCCATTGAGCCATGAAGGCGCCCAGGAAACCAGCCGTCATGCTGGCCAAGATCCCGCCCGGGCGTAGAGTTGTTATTGAGTGGTCAGGTAAGTTGTGCAAATCAGACTATTAACTTGTAATTTGCACAGCCGGAGCGTATCTTTCTGCTATGATACCTCGAGACATCAGAGAAGAACTGGTCCGGTCTGCTGCTGAGTATCCTGTGGCGACCATCCTGGGTCCACGCCAATCGGGCAAAACTACGCTAGCCCGGATGACCTTTCCAGACAAACCGTACTTTTCCCTGGAGGACCCGGATCTTCGGATGGCAGCTGAAGCCGACCCACGAGGATTTCTTGGCCAGATGGAAGGTGGCGGCATCCTGGACGAGGTGCAACGTCTCCCGGCTCTGCTCTCCTACATCCAGGGCATAGTTGATAGGAGCAACAAGCGCGGGCAGTTTATCCTGACCGGCAGCCATCAACCGCAACTGCACGAAGCGATCAGCCAATCGCTGGCGGGCCGCACCGCCATTCTTACATTGTGGCCCTTCTCCCTCCATGAGCTTCGCCATTACGGGTCCATGCAGGAGCCCTTCAACCTAATTGTCAGCGGTTCTTTCCCGCGGCTTCACGAAGAGGGCCTGGAACCGCGCCGATTCTTCAATGGCTATCTCCAAACCTATCTGGAACGCGATGTGCGAGCTTTGATCCAGGTGCGCGATCTGTCGCAGTTTCAGAAGTTCCTTACGCTGTTAGCGGGCCGGGTAGGACAGGTCGTCAATCTTTCTTCACTATCGAGCGACGTAGGGGTCTCCACGACGACCATCCGCAATTGGCTCTCCGTGCTGATAGCTTCGTACGTGGTATTTGAACTGCCGCCGTTCTACGAGAATGTCCGAAAACGAGTGATCAAGTCCCCCAAGATCTTTTTCACGGATGTGGGTCTTGCTTCCCTTTTGCTGGGTATTCACACGGAGGAGCAAGCATCGCGCGATCCCTTGCGGGGCCAGCTATATGAGAACCTCATCATCGCCGAGATCGTGAAGGGCGCTCTCAATAGGGGGATCAAGCCGGAGATCTATTTCTTCCGCGATTCCCACGGCAATGAGGTCGATTTGCTAATCAGGGAAAGCGGCACGCTGAGGCCGATTGAGATCAAGTCCGCAGGAACCTTTTCTCTGGAATTCATCAAGGGGCTGGAGCGTTTTCAGGCGTTGGGCATCAAACGGCTCGCCGCAGGAGCAGTCCTCTACAACGGCGAGCAGCAATTCAACGTTCGAGGCATCCGCATTTTCAATCCATTCCACGTCGAGGAGATCTGGGAGACCCTGACTGCGCCTCTGGAACTTGGGGAACCATGATACACCGCGGATTACACGACCAAAAGCAGCACTAAACCGCGTTCGTCCTTCCTGGACTTGACCTCATTGCTATGGAGCGGACGGAATACACAGGTTCAAGGAGGAAAGCCGCAAGAGTGAGCAGCTTACGGCAAGAGTTCAAGACCAAATCCAGGAGGGGATTCAGCCAAAGCAAGTCTGGAGAGCCAGACCAGCGCGGCTGGTCAAGAGCGGCGGAGTCCCGCTGTCAATAGAAACGGAAAAGTCGGGTCGCCAAAAGGTAGAGTAACGTAACGGCAGCAGCTATTGGGATGACAAAGATCCAGCTCACCCCGAAGAGGGTCCAGGGGATGATCTCTCCCATCAGCCATTGAGCCATGAAGGCGCCCAGGAAACCAGCCGTCATGCTAGCCAAGATACCGCCCGGGCCTCTGCCCTGGGCTAGGATAAGATCCACAATCCAGCCCACCAAACCACCCAAGGCCAGCACTTCTACCCACACAAACCATCCCCAAGTCGTCACGTCGGTCATGCTGCTATTCATACCCGAGAGGAATGGTTGCTGTCAAACAGAGCAAAATCCTCAAGGAGACAGATAAGCGATATCAAGTGCCCATACTTTGAAAAGGAAGGGTTGGCCGGAATCGCTGCGCTTCCCCCAAAAGGCGAAGACCGGCAATA
>JBAXQG010000169.1:0-2048 GCA_037131855.1 bacterium | reverse complement strand
CACAACGGAGCGGGGGGGCCAGACCTCGGGGTCGCCGACGCGCTCCACCCGCAGGGGAGCGCCGCCCTCCAGCATCTCCACCCGGTAGCGCAACCCGGCGCTTGCTGCCCATTCGCGCGAAGCAAGCAAAGGGGGAGGGGAGGGCGGCGCCAGCAATTCTGCCAGCCCCACCAAACGGAGGGTCTCCTGAGCCACAGCCGATGGGTGGAGCAGGCGAAGGCTGCCTCCCCGCGCGCGCACCGCCTTCACCGAGCGCAGCAGGATACGGATCCCGGCCGAGCCCAGATAGGGGACTTCGGCCAGTTCCAGGTCGATGGACTTCACCCCTTGCCGCAGACAAGCCTCGATCTCCTGCTCCAGGCGGTCAGCGCCCAAGGCATCCAGACGCCCGATCAGGCGCAGTTGGGTGCATTCACCTCCTCCTCCTTGCTCAATCTGCAGGCTGTCGCTCATTTTCTCTCCTTCATGAGGTGACATCTTGGCTAACAGCCAGGTCAGTATCTGGCGGAAGATCCGGGGAACCGGACAGGCCCTTCACGGCGTGCTCCCCTGCCCGATCACCTGGTTGGCTTTCTCCAGCAACTGCGGGGAGAAGTGAATGCCGAAGAGGTCAGCCGCCTCCGGGTTCAACACCAGCAAAGTCTTACTGACCATCTGGATGGGGATCCCGGCAGGACTCTCTCCTTTCAGAACTCGCAGGGCAAAACCCGCACTGTCCCGTCCGGCTTGGTCGTAATCCCGGGAGAGGGCGGCGACGGCGCCCTGCCGTACTGTTCCCACCTCGAAACCAAAGATGGGAACCTTTCCATTGCGGGCGGCTTCAACCATGTTGGAGAAGCCGGGACTGATCAGGTTGTCAACGATCTGGGCGATCGCCTGGGGCCGGCGGGAGACCAGGGCGAGGGCAGCGTCGAGGATCTCATTGGAAGCCGAGACAGGAACCAGGTCGACCTGGACCCCTCGTTGACGGGCCGTCTTAGTCAGCTCTTCCATGTAGGCGACGGAGTTGATCTCGCCGGGAGAGTAGAGGGTGCCGATGCGTTGCAAGTCAGGGAAGATGACTTGCAACAGATCCATCATCCCGGAAAAATCACTGAGCGTGGAAATCCCAGTGACGTTCGGACGGTGGACCTGGAATGACTCCCCCGCCCCCGCCCCGATCGGGTCGCCGCAGTTGGTGAAGACGATGGGGATCCCCTCGATCTTCTTCAGCGCATTCTGCAAAGCGGGGGTGGTCATGGTCACCAGGAGGTCGGGACGCTCCCCTTGGACAGCGTCCAGGATGCTGTTCAAGGTGGCCAGGTCGCCGCTGGCGTTATAGACGGAAAGATCGAAGTCCCGGCCCAAGACCCAGCCTGAATCAGCCAACTCGGCGCGGAAGCCCCGCAGCGCATCTTCGTTGTAAGCGGTCTCGGAGAAAGCAACAACGGCGATGCGAAAGCCAGTACTTTGGAGGGGGCGCCGATCGGCTATGTCGGAGAAGAGCAGAACCCCGGCGGCTAGAACCAGCAACAAAAGCCCCAATCCCACCCGCTGCAACGAGCGGAAAGCCCTTTTCACCCTACCGGTCTCCTATTCTCTTCTTTGCTTATCGGCATGGTTCCCACTACAGCGTATCACAGAAGACCACCGGGAGGTGACGGTGAGCGCGAAAAGGGGACAGATTTATTTATTGCCCGGAGTTCTGCGGCTTCCTCCAGAGCATCGCCGGCTACTGCCTGCACGGCGATAGGTGAGCTCGCTTCATCTACGCTGAAGAGTTCCACTTCCAACCCCAGAGCAAGCTCTTCTTCTCTACCAACGCCAAGCCGGAGATCCGCGGGAAGCTCGGCTTCCTGGAGGGATGACGGCTATGACGGTTTATGACGGATGTAGATATTCGTCTACGCCGCTCCTGGAGTGGATTTATGACGGGTCGAGCATTTTATGACGGCTTATTCTCAATGTTACTGCACAGAGAGGAGAACCAATGAATAACTATTGGAAACAGGCGTCATACCCGTCATACCCGTCATCAGAATCGCCCTTTTTGTCATCCCGACTGCCCC
>JBAXQG010000168.1:0-2052 GCA_037131855.1 bacterium | reverse complement strand
TCGGCGTCGTGGCCCCGCTCACCGGTGACTCCGCCACCTTCGGCAAGTCCACCCAGGAAGGCGCCGAGCTGGCGGCTGCTGAGTGGAACGCCAAGGGCGGGATCAACGGCAGCCAGATCGTCCTGAAAATGGCCGACGACAAGAGCGACCCCACCGAGGGCGCTGCCGGCATCACTCGACTGATCGAACAGGAGAAGATCGTCGCTGAGATCGGCACTGTCCAGTCCAAGGTTTCTCTGGCCATCGCTCCCATCCTCCAGGCCAAGAAGATCCCGATGATCTCCCCGACTTCCACCAACGAGAAAGTGACCCTGGTCGGCGACTTCATCTTCCGCGCCTGCTTCATCGACAACTTTCAGGGAGTCGTGGGCGCTGCTTTCGCCTATGACAACCTGAAAGTGACGAAAGCGGCTTGCCTCTTCGATGTGGGCAACGACTACACCAAGGGCCTCGCTGAGAACTTCCGCGACGCCTTCATCAAGCTTGGCGGCGAGATCGTCGGTTTCGAGGCCCACCCCACCGGGGCGACCGACTTCAATGCCCAGTTGACGACGATCATCGCCGCTGGTCCGGCACTGATCTACATTTCCGACTATTACAACGATGTCGGCCTGATCTGCAAGCAGGCCCGCGCCCTCGGCTACAAAGGCTTCTTCCTCGGTGGCGACGGCTGGGATTCTGCTGATTTGGTCAAAATCGGCGGCGATGCGGTGGAGGGCGGTTTCTTCACCAACCACTTCTCCAAGGACGACACCCGTCCCGAGGTGCAGGCTTTCGTGAAGGACTACACCGCCAAGTTCGGTGCCGCTCCTGACGCACTGGCTGCTCTGGCTTATGACGCGGCCAACCTGATGTTCGACGCCATCAACCGGGCTAAATCCACCGACGGCACGGCGATCCGGGACGCCCTCAAGGCTGCCAACTTCAAAGCTGTTTCCGGCACGATCAAGTTCGACGCCAACCGCAACCCGATCAAAGCTGCGGTCATCATCGAGATTAAGGGTGGCCAGCAAACGTACAAGGCTACGGTTCAACCGTAACCCGCGCGTTGTCGCCTAAGGCATCTCACACATAGCGTGCATCTTGCAGCCGGGAGCCGGTTCCTGCTCCCGGCTGCTTTTGTAAGGAGGTCCCTGTGGATCTAACGACATTCTTCCAGCAACTCGTCAATGGCCTTCAGCTCGGTTCAATCTACGCCCTGATCGCCCTTGGCTACACCATGGTCTACGGCATCATCAAGCTGATCAATTTCGCCCATGGCGACTTCCTCATGGTCGGCGCCTATGCCGTCTATTTCTTCGCCACTTTCCTGCTGGCCTTGACCAACGCCATCCCCCCGATCATCCTCTTCATCCTTTGCTTGATCGTCAGCCTGGCCGCAGGAGCCTTGATCGCCGAGCTCTCCAACCGTCTGGCCTACAAACCGCTGCGCTACCGCCCCCGCCTCTCGGCGCTGATCACGGCGGTGGGCGTCTCGATGTTCCTGGAGTATTTCTTCGCCTCTCTCCCCTTTATCGGGCCCTCCTTCCGCGCCTTCCCTGACATTATCAAGCAGGTGAGCTTCGTGGTCGGCGGCGTGTACTTGAACAACATCCAACTGCTCGACATCGGCCTGGCCATTGCGCTGATGATCCTCCTGACTTTCATCGTCAACCGCACCATGACAGGCAAAGCGATGCGGGCCGTCTCTCAAGACAAGGATGCCGCTAGGTTGATGGGCATCAACATCGAACGGACCATTACTTTTACTTTCCTGATCGGTGGCGCCCTGGCCGGTGCAGCCGGCATCCTCATGGCCATGACCTATCCCCGCATCTTCCCCTACATGGGTATCCTCCCCGGCCTGAAAGCCTTCGTGGCGGCCGTGCTGGGCGGGATCGGCAACATCCCGGGCGCCATGTTGGGAGGCTTTTTGCTGGGCATCGCCGAGATCTACGCCACCAGCTACAACTCACTCCTGGGTGAAGGCATCGCCTTCGCCATTCTGATCCTGGTGCTGCTCTTCCGCCCGCAAGGGCTCCTGGGCGAGAAGCAGTCGGAGAAGGTGTAGGT
>JBAXQG010000167.1:0-2062 GCA_037131855.1 bacterium | reverse complement strand
CAGAGCAACCGCCCGAAGAAGGAAACGGGACAGCCCATGGAGATGATCAATACTTTGGAAGAGCTCTCAGTGAGAGTAGAGGGATATTTTATCCAGCAGTACCGGCCCAAATTCATGAATGGCGATCGGGAGGCACGACGAGCCATTGTGGAAATGCTGCTATCAATAGCGCAGGACGGTTTCGCCTACAAATCGTGCCTGGGGGTGGCAAATAACCTTTTGCCACAAGCGAGCGAGGAAGAGCAAGCGGTCCTCCAGAGGGCGATCGGCGTTGCCGCGGACAGAAGCGGTGAATTCGAGAAAGGGCAGGACGCTCACCTGCGAGCTCTTGCTCTGCACCGGAAGACGGCGGGGGCCGTCAGCTCCCAGGTCATTGCCAACCTCAACGATCTGGCCTGGCACTTCGAGCGCACGGGAGACACTGTCCAAGCGATGCGCTACAACGAAGAATCATTACAGGTTCAGAAGTCGCTGTGGGGGTTGGATGAAGGTCCAGATATAGCCGCCAACTACCTCCTGAAGGGCTTGATCCACAAGAAAAGAGGTGAGCTGGACGCTGCCAAAGCGTTCCTGGAGAAAGCTCAGAATCTGGCCCTGCGCGTGGAAGGCAAGCCCCACAGGGCTCTGCACGAAATCGAATGGGAGCTAGGCATGCTCTCCTTCGAGAAGCGTGATTTCCGGTCGGCCTTCCCCTTCTTCCGCCGATCTTTGAACCTGAAGATCCGCTACTGGGGACGCAATAACCCAACCCTGGCGCCATACCTGATTACCTTGGGCATTGCCTATGGGGAAGAAAAGCAGCACACCAAAGCGATCACTCGTCTGCAGCAGGCAATAACCTTATACATCGAGCAGGGTATGGGAATCGACCGGCTTTTGTTCGACGCCCTGACTTTTCTCGGTTGGAATCTTCGCCAGTCGGGACATCTCAAAGATGCGATCGCCTCCTTTCAGAAGCTCAAGACGATCTGGCCTGCGATCGATGACATAGAACCGGTGGAAGTTACCCGCTTGTATGTCGATCTAGGCGTCGTCCTGCTTACTGATGGCCGGCTTGGGCAAGCCCGCAAGGTCGTGCGGGAGGGACAAAAGAAGGTTGCCGGGATCCTGGCCAGGAATCCGGAACAGCTCAAAAAGGAAGGGGACTGCATCGCCTCCTTGACGGCCTTCGTGAACCGCATCGGGCCGTCGCTGAAAAAAGAGGAAACGCAATTGCGCAAATGTTTGGCCAGGTTTGCCGACATATCGACAGTCATCCACGATCGTGATGGGGAGTTGCTCGCGGTTTTAGCCGGGTCGCCAGAGAATGGGGCGCGAACCCTTCTCTCGTTCAGTATGCTCAGCTTTGTCGTGGATGGGCGAGATGCCCAAGAAACGAGCCTCTCGCAAGGCGATTTGAAGAAGCTGACGCTTCGTTCCGCTCGAAGGCATTCGCAAGGGGGCGAGAAGAAGACTTTCACCTGGTCCGCTACGGAGTGCGACCTGCGCTTCAAGGCTGCGGGCGACTGTTGGATGCTGGAGTGGAAACCGATCTACGAAAATACTTCGCCCTTGCGCCTCCAATTGGACCCAAAGGAGACAGCTCTACTGAAGGGGGCATTGGGAATCTAACGTCGAGCCTCGACCCTGCCTTGTGAGAAATGATCGACTGCCCTTATTTTTTCCGGGAGGGATCCGTCAACAGAAGGCAAAATCATGAACCATCCTCAAAAGTATAGGATCGGGCCGCTGAAAATGAGAAGACTTCGAGGCAACCGAAGTTCGTGGACGAAATAATCGGGACATGATGCAATTGTGAGATAAAATTGTATTGTGTCCCAGATTATTCCCCGAACAGTATCACGGCGCTCTGCAAAGAAATCCCCGTTTGAGCGATGGTAGAGAAAATGTGGGACGACTCAGAGCTTTGGCATGAGCAAGCACAGTCCTTCCACCTTCGCTCTGCCCCAGTAACCGGAAAGGGGGAGGAAACTGCCTCCCGTTGCCAACCCTTGGTAGGCGTTCCCGATCCAGCGGAAGAAACTGCCTTGGATCCATTCGGAGGCGATGGCCTGATCCAGGG
>JBAXQG010000166.1:0-2101 GCA_037131855.1 bacterium | reverse complement strand
ATCCGGCGCATCGAGAGCGGATTTAGGCAGGGGGTGGCTTACCAGGATAGCAGCGTTTCAGTGGTCTTTAACCTGGCGGGGACCTGGTCCGACCCGGGAGTCGGCAAAACCCTGGCCCAGAAGCAGTACCAGTCGGGAGTGGACGTGATCTATAACGGCGCTGGGCGCACCGGCCTGGGGATCATCGAGGCGGCCAAAGAAGCCAACCAACTGACCATGGGAACCAGCGGCGATCAGCGTTACCTGGCGCCGGACAACGTGGTGGGCAATCGGCCCAAGCGCGTCGACGCAGCCGTTCTGATGTTGGTCGAGGAGATGCTCCAGGACAAGTTTCGGCCGGGTCTTCGGTCGTTGGGGCTGAAGGAGGGCGGCCTTGCGCTCGGCCCATTCAACGAGACGCTGGTGACGCCGGCGATGTTGGCAAAATTGGAAGAACTGAAAGGGAAGATCATCCGCGGCGAGATTACCGTTCTTCTTCCGGAACCGTAGCAGCGAGCGCCGAATGATGAGGGGTTGATGCGCATGCACCCGCCCAAATGGATCCAGAGTGCAACCGCGAGGCTGGGAGGCTGGTGGGGGCGGAAATTGCAGCGGCAAGTGCTGATCTGGTTCCTGGGCGTCATGCTGATCCTTCTCGGCTTGCAGGGATACTTATCGCTTCAGGCTGGCTACACCAATGTTCGCGATCAGATCGAAGCGGACAACCGCCGGTTGGCGAATCTGGTGGCCAAGAATATCAGCAACCAGTATGATGCCATCCTCCAGCGCGTCATTCTGCTGCGCACCGAGTTGACTTCAGCCACGGATCCAAACCGGCAAGCCAGCCTTTTGTTGGATTTCCGGCGCAGCCAACCGCTGACCTACCGCGCCTTCTACCTCTTCAATGGGGAAGGACGGCTGCTCATGCACCTGGCTGATCCGCTCGACGCGCTGATAGCCCTGGAAAATCCCGAGGAGATCGTCCAACGCGCACCGATCCCATTCGGAGAGGAAGTGTCGGCCGCCTGGAAAGGCGCTGCCGGCGGAGACACCTACTCTTCAGCGGTTCAGATCGTCGGCGCCGACCAGATGCCGGTGATCACTTTGGGACTGCCGATCCCAGGCGCGGGAGAACCCTTGCAAGAGGTTCTGGCGGTCGAAATCGGTTTGAGTGATCTCTGGCGCGGCGTCGACCAGGTTTTCCTCGGCTGGACGGGACGAGCGTGGATCACTTCAGCGGAAGGGCTGATCATCGCTCATCCGGACCGAAGCTACATCGGGAAGCCCATCCCGATTGCCCTGCAGGCGGTCCTTGACGGCTACGAGGGACAGGTTGAATACGCGGATCTGATCAGCGGCCAGGTGATGCTGGCTTCCTATTCACCCATGAGCCGGCAATCTGGGTGGGGAATCGTTATCGAGCAGCGGCAGGATGAAGCTTTATCTCCAGCCGCGCGCATTCTCTCCATCGCAGGGTGGATACTGCTGGCAGCCTGCGCAACGGCGGCGCTTCTCTCCTGGTGGATCTCGCGCGGCATCACGCGCCCGATCTTGCGCCTGGCGCAGACCACACAACAGATCGCCCGCACTGGCGACTTGCATCAAGACGTGGCCGTTAATCGCGGCGATGAGATCGGTCAGTTGGCTTCGGTCTTCAATCAGATGATTTTCAATCTCCGCCAGGCGGTAGTGGTGCTAAAGGAGAGCGAGGAGAAATACCGCACGCTGGTAGAGATGTCGCCGGATGGGATCTTTCTGGAGGATACAAGCGGGAGAATCCTGGAGTGCAACCAAGCCGGCGCGGAGATCTACGGCTACTCTCCGAAAGAGCTGCTTGGCCTGACCATCCGCGAATTGACGACGGAGGATTTCGCGCGAACAATCCCGCAACAGATCGTGGAAGACAGTGGCGGCAGATATCTGGAGCGCGTCAGTCGGCGCAAGGACGGCTCGCTTTTTCCCAGCGAGATCAGCACGCGTTTTAGCGCGATCGGGGGACAAACCTTCCTGCTGGCCCAGGTGCGCGACACGAGCACGCGTGTGCGGCTGGAGCAGGAAGCGGCTAAAATCCGCGCCGATTTCCTCTTTGCCGTCAGCCATGAACTGAAGACGCCTCTCCTGG
>JBAXQG010000165.1:0-2115 GCA_037131855.1 bacterium | reverse complement strand
TCATTAATCCTGGCCCCCCTGGCGCCTGTCGTCAGCGCCCCGGACATCTCCTCCAGCGCAGGCGCAGTCTCTCTTAACTACCCATTGCAGTCAGGTTGGAATATGATCTCAGTCCCCCTGCATACCGATCCCAGCCCCCTGGTCGTCTTTGCCGCCCTGCCGGGCAATTGGTCGCTTTTCTCCTGGGATGCGCAGGCGGGATGCTACTTGGATAAAAACACAGCCACCATCGCTTTGGGTCGAGGCTATTGGTTGAAACCCGTTGGCGCAGTTGTTTGCCCGGTCAGCGGCCAGCCCAATTCGCAAGAAGCGCTCTTGATACCCTTGGCCGCAGGCTGGAACCTGATCGGCAACCCTTATCAGCAAGCGATCCCCTGGGATCAAGTACAAGCGAGCCGCGATGGGGTAAATTGGGTGAGCTTGGACCAGGCTGTCACAAACGGTTGGTTGTTGAACGTGGCTTATGGATGGACAGGCCAGGTCTACCAGCCTGTCGGATCGCTCGATTCCTTCCAACCCCTGGCAGGTTATTGGTGCAAAGCCAAAGTTGGAGGCGTCACTCTCTCCTTCCCTCAGAATTTCAACTACAGCGCCCTCTGGGGAGATCTGCACGCCCATACATCGTACTCGGATGACGCAAGGAAACTACAGCTTCTACGCTACCAAATGGTTTATCCGCCTGGAAAAGCGCTGGAATACGCTCGCGATATCAGCCAACTGGATTTCGTCGGCATCACCGATCACGCCGAAGACCTCACCACCAACCAGTGGGCCGACAGCCAGCAGATCTTGCGTGATTTCGAAGCAGCCAACCCGGATGGGCCGATCCCCTTCCAAGGGTTTGAATACACCAATTCCACCACTCTGCCGGGCCACGGTCATCGTTGCGTTCTTTTCCCCACCTTGGAAGAGACCGAATTGCCGACTGCCCCGATTGGCTACGACCCGGTCAACTGCCCAGACCCGACCTTTCTTTGGTCGCAGTTGGGAGCGCTCGCCTATCTGGATATCCCCCACCACCCGGCCAAAGGCTGGCACCAGACCACCCCCGACGTATGGTGGTTCCATGCTGTGGATTGGGGCCTGCCCTACATCAATGCCGACCGGCAGCCGTTGGTGGAGATCTACTCGGTGCATGGCAACTCCGAGGTGGCGGACTGTGAAGAGCCGGTCGCCGACTTCCAGGTTGACAGCACGGTGGAGGCTGCCTTGCAGCTTTGGCTGGCCACCGGGAATCCCGGTTACAAGCTGGGCATCGTCGCCTCCACCGACAACCACCTCTCCCATCCCGGCGCCGTGGCCGAGATCGCCGACAATGTAGTCTCAATCCAGGGGCCCTACACGGGAGGCATTTTGGCTGTACTGACCAGCGAGAAGACCCGCCAGGCAATCTGGGAGGCAATCCAGGCCAAGCGAACCTACGCCACCTCGGGGCCGCGCATCGAGCTGCGCTTCACTGCCTCCGCCCAGGGGCAGAGCGTACCGATGGGCGGCGCCCTGGCGGTGGGTGCAGGCCAAATCCCCATCGTCTTCCAGGTGCAGGCGACGGGGGACACCGCCCCGGTAGCCAAGATCCAACTACTGAAGAATGGGCAGATTCTGCACGAGGATATCAGCAGCTTCGAATGGACCGACACCCCCACTGGACCCGCCGCTTACCGAGTTAAGGTTTGGCAGGAGGACACCCCTCGCGTTGACCAGAATGACCCGACCCAGATGGTGATGGCGCCGGAACGAGCTTGGTCCTCGCCAATTTGGGTGGAGAAATAGCGAAGAAAGAGGGGTCATGTTAAAATAATACGCTCTATTGCGCATCCCGGGGGCGGTGGCTTCGAGCTTCCCCCTCTGCCAGAAGAAAACCCTGCAGGCATGACCTGCAAATTTAGGAAAAGCACAGCCAAGGGTGAGGCGGAAGGGCAATGCCTCAGACCTAATAAGCAGCACAACCGGATGGAGGATCCAGAATGAAAGCGCTGACAACCCAGGACATTCGCAACGTGGCCGTTCTCTCCCACATGGGCGCCGGCAAGACCAGTTTGGTGGAAAGCCTGCTTTTTCTAACAGGCGTGACCTCGCGACTCGGTCGCGTGGAGGATGGCAATACCCTCTCCGACT
>JBAXQG010000164.1:0-2136 GCA_037131855.1 bacterium | reverse complement strand
ATCCTGGACAAGGGCGTTGTGGTAGATGCTTGGGTTCGCGTCTCCCTGGTCGGCATCGAGCTTCTGGCAATCGAAGCCCGCGCAGTTGTGGCCTCTGTCGAAACCTATCTGAAGTACGCCGAGGCGATTGGCCTCACCGCTACCGCCGCATAGGCAGGCGTCACGCCGAGCCGCAAGGCTCCGGAGAAGTACGGCTAAAACAAAGGAGATTACGAAATGGCAGTAGAAAAAGCAATTGGTTCTTCCAGCTTGGTCGAAGTGATTGACCGCATCCTGGACAAGGGCGTTGTGGTTGACGCCTGGGTTCGCGTTTCCCTGGTCGGCATCGAGCTTCTGGCAATCGAAGCCCGCGTCGTTGTAGCCTCCGTGGAGACCTATTTGAAGTACGCCGAGGCGATTGGCCTCACCGCTACCGCCGCATAGATCCGCCAGCATGGGCGTCCTTGCCGTGGCACCCTCCTCCTCCGCGAGTGCAGCGTACCACGCCAAGGTTGCCCTTTTCTTTCCCGGGATGGAGAAAGCCATGGAACCAAGCGAAAAACCTCTCTCTCTTGAAGATGTGTTTGCCTCGTACGAGAACCGTGTACAAGATTTTTCCGGCCTCATCGAGACTACGCAGGAGCTGCTCCTGGACTCCCAAGAGTCCTTGAGCGATCTCAAGTACGAGCAGGAACGCGTCCACGGCCAACTGTGCGACGCCTTGGCAGCAAATGGATCGTTGCGGCGGGTCGACTTCAGCCGCATGATGCAGGATCTCCAGCGGGAACAGCGAGAGCGCGAGCTGGAGGTCCGATCTCTGCTGAAGGATTACCTCGATGAACAGAAAATGCTGACGATCAACCTAGCCGAGCAATTGCGACAGTTTCGAGAAGCGCTCGGCCGCCAGGAATCGATCCGCCTTACCCAATTTCAAGAGTTCATCGGCCAGGTTCGCCAGCGCCAAGAAGAGCGCAAGGAAGAGGTGCGGGCCCAGTTGCACCGGGTGCAATCTGAGGAGGGGCGCGTCATCCACTCTCTCCGGGAACTGTTAGCTCGCGGCCGTGACCTCCGGATCAAGGACTTGAAACGGATGCTAGACCAATTCACGCAGGAACGGCAATCCCGCCAGGCGCAAGCCGGCTCCAGACGCGAGGAAATCCAGCGCAAGCTGCAGAGTTACCGCCTGGCTCGCAGCCATGGCACTCACGCGGTCCCGCCACCCGAGACGGTGAGAATGAGCATGAAGGAGGAACAATAAAAGATGTCCCTACACGTTGAGATGAAAAAGCTGACCGAGGAGATCACCGCCTCTCACAAGGAGCGGGACAAGGAAATAAAAGATCGCGTAGCTGACGTTGCCAAGATGCTCGGCGGCTTCGACCAAGAGCAAGCCAAGATGGCCAAAGAGCAGCAGGCCACCTTCGCCGCTGACGAAAAAGCCAGGCTGGCTGAGGATAAGGCTCGGTTAGCTTCGTTTAAGAAGATGATGGCCGGGATTGACAAGACCATCAGCGAACTGGCGAAATACACCGAGACTTTTCTTGCCGACTTTCAGACCAAGCGCCTGGCCGAGTTCAAGGTGAGCATGGCTGAATTGGACAAGGAGCTGGCCGAACTAAAGAAATACACCAAGACGATGCTTGCCGACCACGAGAAAGAACGGTCCTCGGAGTTCAAGGCCATGATGGAGCGGATCAACAAGGAGATCGAGGCCATCGAGAAGAGCGTCGCTTTATATCTGAAGGAGATGGATGCCGCCCACGCCAAGATGGCCAAAGAGCAGCAGGCCACCTTCGCTGTTGACAAAAAAGCCCGGTTGGCAGCAGACCGCAACCGGCTGGCAAATTTCAAGTTACTGATGAAGGGGATCGACAAGGAAATTGGTGCGTTGAATAACCGCGTTGAACTGCTTCAACTAGAAACGCAGAAGAGCTTGGCTGGAATCCGAGCTGATCACTTGGGAGCCATGAAGACCTGGTTGGAAAAGGGCAAAGCCCCTGCTCCCAAGCAAACCAGTGCGATGCCTGCGCCAAAACCGGCTGCAGCCCCTCATTGGGAACCCAAGCCAGTTCCGCCTGCGCCTCCTGCGCCAAAGGTGGAAGCCAAGCCGTTCACGCCCCCTGCGCCGAAGGAAGAGCCCAAGCCGTTCACGCCCCC
>JBAXQG010000163.1:0-2154 GCA_037131855.1 bacterium | reverse complement strand
GCAACGCTTGGCTTCAACGCGCCGGCCCCGGCTGTCACCGACGCCCTGCCGGCCACTTCGGCATTGGATGGGATGCTGCTGCAACTGCCCGGCGAAACGATCCCCATCAACTATACTGAGGCCGAGGACGCTCTTCTTTTCTCCCTCCGCCGCAAGCCGCAGTATTTCGTGGCTTTCCCCTCCATCGCCATGCGCGTGGCTGAGGTGCTGGGCGCCCAGGCGCCTGCCGCCGCCCGCCGCGAACTGGCCGAGCGCTTTACGCTGACAAGGTTGCTGGCTTACCTGGTGACCCGGGTGAAGAAGATCCGCCCCCGTGACCTTCTCCCCTTCCAGTGGGGCGTCTTCTCGGGCGAGCCGCTGGAGCCTTATCGCCAGGCCATTCGCCAGGCCTTCGGTTTTGAGCCCAGCGACGCCTATGCCAGCACTGAGTTCCTAGGGATGATGCGTGACTGCTTCCGTCATGAGGGGATTCATCTTTGGCTTGATTGCTGCCTGGCTGAACTGTTGCCGGAGGAAGAGATTGAACGAACCGAGGCGAACCCGGAATACCTGCCACAGACCATTCCCCTTTGGCAAGCTGAACCCGGCCAACGCGGGGATCTGGTAGTGACCAATTTCGCCCAAGCCTTCCCGCTGGTCCGCTATCGCACCAGCGACCTGGTCCAAGTGGTCAGCGCCCGGCGTTGCGCCTGCGGCCGGACCCACCCCCGCATCCGCATCCTGCACCGCTCGGACGACGTGGTCAATGTGGGCATCGCCCGCTTTTCCATCGTCGACCTGCAGCAGCAGTTGGAAGGAGCGCCCGGCCTCCAGCGTTGGCAGTTGCGGGTGGGACGGACAGGGTACAAGCCGCGAATGGTCCTGCAAGCGGAGGTCTCTCCCCGCCCCACTGATGAGGCTGGCTGGAAGAAGCAGGCTTTGGAACGGTTATTGTCGGTGGGTGATCTCCGCGTTGCTTTCGACAACCGGTTGATCCTGGAGCCGATCATCGAAATCGTCTCTGCTTTGGCCGAACAACGCACTTATTCCGGCAAGCTGCGGCGGGTTATCTACGAGGAGGACACAGGTTCCCAAGGAGGAAACGATGGCGCTCTCAACTAAAGGGGAATATCGCTTGCCCTTGGAATTGGATCTCTCGCTGGAGAGGTTGCCCTTGGAAGAACTTGTTCGTCTTGGACAGCGTAAGCTGTTTGAAAGTCAGGTACTCCAACGAGCTTCCCGCTCGACGCTCTACGCCCGTCGCTGGAGAGAAGCCGGCTTGCATCTGGAACGTCAAACTTCCACGGCTGCCTGGGCTTCCATCCCTTACACCGATGGCCTCGATTGGCTGACTGCCCAAGCCAATGGACCTTTCACCCGCTTTTTCGTCGGCCAACCGCGCCTGTGGGTCAGCAATCACAGCCGGGGTCGAGCCCGCAAGTGGGCGCCCTATGGGGATCAGGACATCATCCTGCTGATGTCCCTCGCCCTGCGGCTGGCCCGGGTAGTAGGTCTTCAGCCGGACGATCGGATCCTCACCGTGGTGGAGCCTTCGCCACGCATTGGGAACCCCCTTCCCTATCTTTGGGCGGAAGCCGATGGGTTGGCCGGCGGCCTGCGCTTGGAGTTCATCCCCGGCTCCCTGGCGATGTTGGCGCACAACAACTGGCCATCCTTCGCCTGGCGACGAAACCCGACCGTCCTCTTCTCGCGGCTGGACGAAGCCCTGACCTTGCAACAAGCTCTCTCGCAAGCGGGTCCAACTCCTTGCGCCAGCGTAGCGGAAGCCTTCCCCAGCTTCCGTGTCGGCCTCTTTTTCGGGGAACCGCTTGATCCCAAACGCGAGGAGATCGGGCGTTCTTTCGGCTTGGAAGCCTTCTCCGTCTATCTCTTGGCGGAGTTCCCGGCTCTGGCAGTAGAGTGCCCGGCTCACAACGGCCTCCATCTCTGGTTGGATACCTGCTTCCCGGAGATCATCCCGGCCGGCTTGCCTGCCTGGAAGGGTAAGGGTTCTGCTCCGCAACCTGAAGCCCTGCCCCTGGCCAGCGCCCCCGATAACCTGGAGGGAGAGCTGGTGCTGACCACCTTCGGTCAGGCGTTGCCCTTGGTGCGCTACCGCACTGGCGACCGCATCCGATTGGTCAGTAAAGCTCCTTGCCTATGCGGGCGCACCCA
>JBAXQG010000162.1:0-2164 GCA_037131855.1 bacterium | reverse complement strand
CCGAGCGGCAGCGAAGTCTGGCGGTATCCGATAGAGGCCGGCCTCTCTTCTCCGCTGGCTGCTCCCGACGAAACGATCTACCTAGGTTCTACCGATGGCAGCCTTCTTGCCCTGGCTCCCGACGGCAGTGAGCGCTGGACCTACACTGCCCAAGAAGGTCCCGTCGGTACGCCCGCCTTGGGTTCCGACGGGACCATTTACGTGGGAGCGCAACGGATGATGGTCGCCCTAAGCCCTACAGGAAGCAAGAACTGGGAGTATCGAGCGGGGAGTGCGATCACCGGCGGTCCCTCGGTCGCCCCCAACGGAATCCTTTACTTCGGCTGTGCCGACGGCACGGTTTACGCCCTGCGAGGGAATGGCCAGTTGCTCTGGTCATTTCAAGTGGGCGGAGCAGTGCGATCCACGCCAGCCATCGGCACAGACGGAACCATCTACTTCGGATCGGAGGATTTCATTTTCTATGCTCTTCGTTCGGATGGACAACAGCGCTGGCTCTTTCAAACGGGCGGGGCGATCCACTCTTCACCGGCACTGGGCGCCGACGGTACGATCTACTTTGGCGCTGATGATCGCCATCTGTACGCCTTGACAGTGGAAGGCGCCAAGCGTTTCGAATTTAAGGTGGGATTGGCTGTCCGCTCCTCCCCGGCTATCGGCAGTACAAAAGCGCTCTACGTAGGTTCGGACGATGGCAAGCTTTACGCCGTTGGTCCCTGAGCAATGAGATCGCTTTATTTACGCTGGTTGATTGCCTTCCTGGCCGGCTTGGTTCTGGCAACCAGCCTCCTGACTTATGGAGTTCAACTGGGTCAGCCGGCTCGCGTCTATCGCAACGCCTCCCTCCTCTGTTTAGGTTGCATCGGCATTGAGCCCTAGGCTGGACAGAGCATACAGCCACAAGTGGCGACTTGCCAGCCAGTCCTTCTTCCTTCTGCTGTACAACTCCTACCTCTTCTTCCCTTCTTTCTTCAATTCCCTGGGGACCAACTTCTTAAAAACCATCCCCTGCCCTGGTCTGAACTGCTACGCTTGCCCGCTGGCCATCTTTGCTTGCCCAATCGGCAGCCTGCAATACTTCGTTATCATCGGACAGTTTCCTTTCTATCTGCTGGGCTTCCTCGCGCTCCTGGGGATCCTTTTCGGGCGGGCTATATGCGGGTGGGGATGCCCCTTCGGCTTCCTTCAAGATCTGCTTTACCGCCTGCCGGTGGTGAAACGCCGGATCCTCCCAGCTCAGGTCTCCCTGCTCCCCTTCGTCGTGCTCTTGGGAGTCGTCCTGGTGATCCCTTATCTCACCAAGGAACCTTGGTTCTCCAAGCTCTGCCCAATGGGCACGCTGCAGGCGGGGATCCCTTTGGTCTTGCTTGAGGCCAGTTTGCGCGAGCTGGTGGGAACCCTCTATTGGGTAAAGATCGCCATCCTCGTTTTCTTCATCACCCTGGCCATCTTCGACTCTCGCCCATTCTGCCGTTCCGTTTGCCCGTTGGGGGCGATCTATGCTCTCTTCAATCGCCTCAGCCTGGTCCAGGTGAAGATTGGGGCGGGATGTTCAGCCTGCGGGGAGTGTTCCAAGGCTGGTTCGTCGGAATCTCGCTGCCCGACCAAGCTGGAATTGCCCCGCCAGTTAAACAGCATCGGTTGCATCAAATGCGGGGAATGCGCGGCCTGTTCCCGAATCAGCCTGGGCGTGAGGCAGTCGCATTGACTTCAGACCGAAGGCCCGCTAGATTGAAAGCGTGAGCTCGCTCGGCAAGGGGCTCGATGTTATGCAATCCGACCGGAGGTTACGAATGGAAATACCTATACGGAAGACCACCCCGAACTTCATCATCCTGATCTGTTTGTTAGGCCTGGCCTCGTTCGCAGTGGCCCTCTATACATCGGTGACCACATGGATCCCACCCTTCGACTGGCCCAACATCGCCGTTGCCGGGTTCTCGGTAATCGGATTGGTGGGGTTGGTTGGTCTCTGGCGGATGCGCCGCTGGGGGTTGTGGCTCTTCACTGGCCTAACCGTTTTAATCGTGGCAGTCTCCTTATTGGACGGTATCTTCACCTGGTATTCCACGATCCTGCAAGCCATGCTAGTCGTGGGAGGTTTCGCCTACTTCGAGCAGATGACTTAACAGATTGGGGTCACATCTTCATATGACAGCAAATT
>JBAXQG010000161.1:0-2186 GCA_037131855.1 bacterium | reverse complement strand
CAAAGCGACCTGCGCGACAAAATCGGCTTCGTCCCGCAAAAGGGGACGCTCTTCTCCGGCACGATCGAAAGCAATTTGCGCTACGCGGACGAAGACGCCACCAATGACACCCTGCTGGAAGCAGCCGATATTGCCCAAGCCAGTGAATTTGTCTTCTCCAGCCCGGAGGGTCTTTCCGCTCTTATCTCCCAGGGCGGTTCAAATGTGTCTGGCGGCCAGAAACAACGCCTTTCCATCGCCCGCGCCCTAGTGAAAAAGCCACCCATCTACATCTTCGACGACAGTTTCTCGGCTCTCGATTTCCGCACGGACTCTGCCGTGCGCAGAGCCCTCAAGGAAAAAACAGCCGCCAGCACGGTGCTAATCGTCACCCAGCGCGTCTCTACGATCAAGAACGCCGAGCAGATCATTGTCCTTGACGATGGCGAGGTAGTCGGCAAGGGCACACACCATGAGCTGATGGAGAGCTGCCAAACCTATCGGGAGATCGCTCTTTCACAATTGAGCATGGAGGAACTGGGATGAGCGTGCAGAACCACTCCCCCCGGAATCCTCCTCCGCAGTTGCGCCCCGGGCGAGCCCGTGGCGGTCCGATGGGGGGTGGTCCGATGGGGGGTGGTCCGATGGGCCACGGCGGCCCGATGGGAATGATGAGAGGCGAGAAACCCCGTGATTTCAAAGGGACCATGGCCAAGCTGCTCCAGTACCTTAGTTCGTACAAGCTGGCGATCCTAGTCGTGTTGATTTTCGCGGTTGCTTCGACGGTCTTTGCCATTGTTGGCCCCAAGATCCTGGGGATGGCCACCACCAAGCTCTTCGATGGAGTGGTTAGCCAGATCAGCGGGACGGGCAGCGGGATCGATTTCGCTTATATCGGCAATATCATCCTGATCATGCTGGGTCTCTACCTCGTCTCCTCGCTCTTTGGCTACATCCAGGGCTGGGTCATGACGAATGTCTCGATGAAGGTCACCTACCGCTTCCGGCAGGAAATTGCCGCCAAGATCAACCGCATGCCGTTAAAGTACTTCGACGGCACGAACCATGGGGAAGTGCTTTCCCGCGTCACCAACGACGTCGACACGGTCAGCCAAACCCTCAGCCAAAGCCTCACCCAGATCATCACTTCCGTAACAACGATCCTCGGTGTGCTGGTCATGATGCTGACCATCAGTTGGCTAATGACTTTGGTTGCCCTTGGGGTGGTCCCGCTCTCCTTGCTGATCATCGCTTTCGTCATCGGCAAGTCGCAGAAATACTTCAAGCAGCAGCAGGATTTCCTGGGCCACATCAATGGCCATGTCGAGGAGATGTACGGCAACCATGTCGTGATGAAGGCCTTCAACGGCGAGGGGAAGAGCGTTGCCACGTTCGATAAGATCAACAGCACCCTCTTCAGCTCGGCCTGGAAATCGCAGTTCCTCTCCGGCTTGATGATGCCGGTGATGAGTTTTGTGGGAAACCTTGGCTACGTGGCCGTGTGTATCCTGGGTGGGTGGCTGGCTATCAGCAGCGCCATCACCGTCGGCGATATCCAGGCTTTCATCCAGTACGTACGCTCCTTCACCCAGCCGATCGCGCAGATCTCCAACATCTCCAATATCCTCCAGCAGACTGCTGCGGCTGCCGAGCGCGTCTTCCAATTCCTGGCCGAAGCTGAGGAAATCCCGGACGCGACGGACCCTGTCCAACTCAATGCCGTCAATGGCGCCGTGGAGTTCCGAAACGTCCGTTTTGGCTATAACCCGGACAAGATCATCATCAAGGATTTCTGTGCCACTGTCTCCCCTGGCCAGAAGATCGCCATCGTCGGCCCCACGGGCGCCGGCAAGACGACCATGGTCAAGCTGCTGATGCGCTTCTACGACGTTAACAGTGGGGCGATTCTGGTGGATGGCCATGACATCCGCGATTTTTCCCGCCATGACCTTCGCCAGATCTTCGCCATGGTCCTGCAGGACACCTGGCTCTTCAACGGCGCCATTATGGAGAATATCCGCTACGGATGCGAAGGCGCCAGCGACCAGCAAGTGATCGTCGCTGCCAAGGCAGCCCGCGTACACCATTTTGTCCGCGCCCTTCCGGACGGCTACAACATGGTGCTGAACGAGGAAGCGTCGAACGTCTCTGCGGGTGAGATGCAGCTCTTGACGATTGCCCGAGCCATCCTGGCCGATCCAAAGATC
>JBAXQG010000160.1:0-2186 GCA_037131855.1 bacterium | reverse complement strand
ATGCGAATTGAGATCAGCCGCGAGGGAGCAGCCGGTCCTTGGCAAATCCTTTTTGCCGAGACGGCCAATGATGGGGAAGAAAACTGGTTTGTCTCTGGCTTGGCTTCTCCCAATTGCCTGATGCGGATCAGCGTCCTGAGCGCTCCATCCCTGCAAGACACTTCGCCGGACTCCTTCGCCTTGGTGGAACGGCGATTAGAGTGGGTGGCGCCGCAAGGAGGAGAAGCTTGGGAGGAAGGGAGTCAGAATGAGCTCGCCTGGACTTCGCAGCACATGGAGGGGACAGTCCAGGTGGAGCTGAACCGGGCTGATCCGGAGGGTTCCTGGGAGGTTCTCTTCCAAGGCTTGCCGGCATCCGGGAGCATCACTTGGCTGGCAACCGGACCAGCCTCGCCCCGCTCTCGCCTTCGCCTGCGAGGAGAGGTGGAAGGGGAATCGAAAGTGGAAGCTCTTTCCGGCCTCTTGGCCATCACGCAAAAGGGTCAAAGAAGTTTCCCCCTCGGTCTATTGACCGGTTGGAACATGATTTCATTGCCCCTTCAAACGGCCAGCCCTTCGCCGGCTGAAGTATTCGCCTCCCTCGCGCCGGGCTGGCGACTGTATGCCTGGGATGCAGCAATCGCCCGATACCGCGGCCAAGACGAGATTGCCTTGTCCGGGGGGATCGCTTTTTGGCTGAAAAGCACTAGTACGGCTACTTATCCGATCGTAGGCATGATCCGGACCTTAACTCCTTGGGCGATCAACCTGGAAAAGGGCTGGAACTTGATCGGGAACCCCTATGAGTTCCCAGTAACGCTTGGGTCTCCAGAGATGCCCGCATGCCGTATCTCGTTTCAGGGAGAGGAGGTCAGTGTGGCTGAGGCTGCAACCCGCGGCTGGCTGCAGCTTCCTCTCTTCTATTGGGATGGGTCTGCCTACCAAAGTCTCCAGCCTGCGGCAGCAAGTACCGTTGAGAACTCCCTTCTTCCCGGTTGGGGTTGCTGGTTGAAAACTGCGCGCGATGGGCTGACACTAGTGGCAATCCGCCCTTAATCCTGCCCTCAAGCGAAAGGAAGAGCACAGATCGCGCAGGAATGAAGGGGAAAGAGTGATTCGTCTGTGCTACCATCAGACAAATCCGATGAAGCGTAACAATGGTTCCACGTCCTTTCACAGAGTCCTTGCGATCACGCTGGCAACGCTCTTGCTGCTGGCGATGGTTCCTTCCTTGCCGGCCGGCGCCGTCCAGCGAGGGTATGTTTCCGATCTGGAAGCCAACCTGCGTTCCGGTCCAGGCACTGATTACATGCTTCTTTACACTCTTCCTCAAGGGACCGAGTTTCTGATCAATGATCAGTTGGAGGATGACCAGGGACAACTCTGGTATGCCGTTTTTGTCCCTTCGGTGGACCTGGAGGGTTATATTGCGTCTTGGTTGGTGACCCTGATCGACACTCCTTCCACCAGCCAACCCAGCGGCGTCCAGGGTTTCGTGAACAGCCCCGCCAACATTCGAGGTGGACCCGGCACATCCTTCGAACGCATCACCTCGCTGGATGCAGGCACTCCTGTGGTGATTCTCGGCTCAGCCTGGACTGTAGACGAAGAGCTCTGGTATCAAGTGCAGATGCCGGACGGAGAGGCCGGTTGGATCTTCAATGACCTGTTGGCGGTAGCTGCTGACCTGACCCGTACACCTACAGACCTAGTGGGTAGCTTGGTGCGTTTGAAGGCTGATACCCCTTTTCGAGCTGGACCCGGGAAGGAGCATCGCGCCGATTCAAACCTGCCGGGCGGTGCTGGGGGACGAGTCACCGGGCAAGCCGTCGACTGGCGGAAGGATCTTTGGTTGCAGGTTCAGCTTTTGGATCAACGAAGCGGTTGGGTGATGCAGGAGCAAGCCGAGAAGACCGATTCCTGGCCACTGGCAATTGTAAAAGATGTCGCCTGGAAGCTTGAAGAAGGCGTCCTGCTTTTGATTATCAGCGGAAATGGGTATCTCACCGGCAGCCCAACCTTGTTGGCCAATCCCGACCGAATCGTATTGGATCTGCCCTACGCCACCGCTACCAGCAGCGCGGCTCTATTCTCGATTAAAGTGGGAGACGTGCTGCGAGTTCGCCTGCGAACTCTCGACAACAATCGCGTGCGGCTTTTCGTGGATATGAAGCGCCCCCTGAGCTTTTACAAAGCAGAATCCTTGC
>JBAXQG010000159.1:0-2223 GCA_037131855.1 bacterium | reverse complement strand
GACTTCTCGCTCTTCTCCCCCCACCTGGAAGAGATTGTCGCCTTGCAGATCGAGCAGGCTCAAGCGCTCGGCTACCAGGAGCACCCCTATGACGCCCTCCTCGACTTGTACGAGCCGGAGATGAAAACCCGTCAGGTGCGGGAGATCTTCGCCCGCTTGCGTGAGGGGTTGGTTCCGATCGTCCATGCCATCCTCGGCGCCAGTAAACAGCCTCGCACTGATTTCTTGGAGCAGGCCTACGATGTGGCCAAGCAGGAAACGTTCTCCCTGGACCTCCTGAAGGGAATCGGCTACGACTTCCAGCGTGGCCGCCAGGACAAGGTCGCACACCCCTTCACCCAAAGCTTCTCTATCGGCGATGTGCGAGTCACCAACCGCTTCCTCCCGGAGATGCCGGCTTCCTCTATCTTCAGTGCCATCCATGAAGGTGGACACGCGCTCTACGATCAGGGCGTCGAGCCGCGCTTTGAGCGGACCGCTTTGGAGAACGGCGCCTCCACCGCCATTCACGAATCGCAATCGCGCATGTGGGAAAACGCGGTGGGGCGCAGCCTGTCCTTCTGGACCCATTGGTATCCCCGCTATCAAGCGCTCTTCCCCGAGTATTTGAAGGGGATCTCGCTGGAGCAATTCTGGCAGGCGATCAACGCTGTCAGGGCTTCAGCGATCCGCGTAGAGGCTGACGAAGTCACCTACAACCTGCATGTCCTCCTGCGTTTTGAGATCGAGACTGGGTTGATCGAGGGATCCTTGAAGGTGAGAGATCTTCCCGAGATCTGGAATACCCGGATGAGGGAATTTATCGGCTACCAACCCAAGAACGACGCCGAGGGGGTGTTGCAGGATGTACACTGGTCGCTCGGTTACTTTGGCTACTTTCCCACTTACGCTTTAGGAACGATTCTCTCCCTGCAGTTCTTCAACGTAGCCAAAAGGGATCTTCCAGATCTCGATGCGCAGTTCGCCGCCGGTGATACAAGCGGCCTCTTTGGTTGGCTGAAGGAGCGAATCTGGCAATACGGCAGCAAATATACGCCAGTGGAGTTGATCCAGCGCGTGGCCGGCGGCCCGATCGACCCGGATCCCTTCCTTCGCTACCTGAGAGAGAAATACGGCGCCCTTTACGGAATCTAGCTCCAATAGGATAGGTGTCCGCGTCCTAGTCGCTCTCAGTGGCGGGGTGGACAGCGCCTATGCTGCGCTAGCCCTGGTTGAGGAAGGGTACGAGGTGGAGGGAGCTTTCCTCCACCTCTGCGCCAACTCACGTTGTTGCACGATCGCAAGCGAAGAGAGGGCTCGCCTCCTGGCCTCCTGGTTGAAGATTCCTTTCCACCGCTTGGACGCCAGTGGAACCTTTCGCGAGCAAGTCGTGGAGCGTTTCCTGGACGAAGTTCGGCGGGGGCGGATGTCGAATCCCTGCACGCGATGCAACGAACAGGTGAAGTTTGGCTTCCTATTGGATTACGCAACACGTGAGGGGTTCGATGCGCTGGCCAGCGGTCATTACGCCCGCCTGTCGCCCCTGCCGCCTGATGCCGCACTGGGGTGCGTCGGTCCCGGCGGTCCCAAGACCTCCAGTAGATGGTTGCTCCGCGCCCGGGATCGACGCAAGGATCAAAGCTACGTACTCTACCGCCTCCCCCGCACAACCCTGGACCGTCTGCTCTTTCCCCTCGGTGAGTTGTCCAAGGGAGAGGTAACGGCCCGCATCAAGCGACTTTTTCCAGCCTGGGGCGAAGTGCGCGAGAGCCAGGATCTCTGTTTCCTCCCCTTGGGCTTACCCTTGGCTGCCTTCCTTTGTGAGCTGGGCATTCCCTCACGGCCAGGGCCGATCTTGGACGGGAAGGGGCGTTTGTTGGGAGAACACCAGGGGTTGCTCGCCTACACGGTGGGGCAGCGACAGGGGATCGGCCTGGCGGGAGGCCCTTTCTACGTACGGGAGCTGCGCCTACAGGACAATGCACTGGTCGTGGGGTCGCGGCAGGAAGCCTGCGCGCGGTCGTTGCTGGCAGAGCATTTAAACTGGATGACGGAGGCTCCTGCAGGACAGATGCAGGTGGAAGTGCAGATCCGCTCTGGCCATGCCGCTGCGCCAGCTACGGCCTTCCTTGCTGCTCAAGACCGGTTGGAGATTCAGTTCGAGGAGGCGCAATTCGCCGTCACCCCCGGACAGGCCGCTGTCCTCTACCAAGGAGAATGGCTATTGGGTGGCGGGGAAATCAT
>JBAXQG010000158.1:0-2225 GCA_037131855.1 bacterium | reverse complement strand
AAATATTGGCTGCCTGGCGAGGACTCGAACCTCGAACATGCTGGTTAACAGCCAGCCGCTCTGCCAATTGAGCTACCAGGCAACCTTAGCGACAAAGTGTATCACCCATCCTCCTCGATTGACAACCCTCTTCGTCCCGCTATAATTACCACTTACCAAAGGCCGTGAAGGGAAGTAGTAGGCGGAAGCCGAACTCGTCCTGGAGCCTGGCAGGTGAACAGAGTAGCTTGCCGCGGGTGCGCCCGTTACCGCGCGAAGAGCAATTGGTGTGGGGCTGTAGCGCAGAGGGAGCGCGCTTCCTTGGCATGGAAGAGGTCACGGGTTCAAGTCCCGTCAGCTCCACCAAATTGAAAGCAGGGTGGTACCGCGGAAGGGAGTCCTTTCGCCCCTTGGGGCGTGAAGGGCTTTTTTATTTTCCTGGATCTGCCCTCCGTTTTCCTCTCGTCATCCCCAAGAGCGGGGAAAGCGAGGGGAAAGCGCAGACCCCATCAGCAAGGAGAGAGCATGAGCACGGAGCGTTACAACTTCAAAGAGATCGAACCGAAATGGCAGAAGCAGTGGGCCGAAGAACCTGCCCGTGGGGAGGAGGGGCGCCCCAAGTTCTACAACCTGGTGATGTTCCCCTATCCATCCGGGGGCGGCTTGCACATGGGGCATGCGCGCACCTACACCATCGGTGACGTGATCGCCCGTTTCAAGCGGATGAGGGGATTCAATGTGCTCCATCCGATGGGGTGGGATGCCTTTGGCATGCCAGCCGAGAACGCCGCCATTCAGCGTGGCCTGCACCCAGGCTTCTGGACCAACCAGGCCATCGAAGAGATCGAGCGGCAGCAAAAAACCCTGGCCATCTCCTACGACTGGGACCGCCGTTTTGCCAGTTGCCAGCCGGACTACTACCGCTGGACGCAGTGGCTCTTCATCCAATTCTTCAAGCGCGGCCTGGCCTACAAGAAGAAAGCGCCGGTGAATTGGTGCCCGTCCTGCCGGACTGTGCTGGCCAACGAGCAGGTGGAGGAGGGCGGCTGCTGGCGTTGCCAAACCCCGGTGGTGAAGAAAGACCTGGAGCAGTGGTTCTTCCGCATCACTGCCTACGCCGACCGCCTGCTGGCTGATCTGGATTTACTGGAGGAATGGCCGGAACGGGTGAAGACGATGCAACGCAACTGGATCGGCAAGTCCCAAGGCGCTCTTGTCGATTTCCCTGTGGAGGCGCCTGTCGATATGCCTGCGGAGACGCCTTCACCTGTGGAAATTGAGGGCGAGATCAACCCCCCTGAGAAGATCACCGTTTTCACCACCCGTCCGGACACGCTCTGGGGCGCCACCTTCATGGTGTTGGCCCCGGAACATCCCCTGGTGGCCAAGCTCACCTCACCCGAACGCCGGTCGGAGGTGGAGGCTTACATCGAGCAAGCCCGCCGCCAGACAGACGTGGAACGTCAATCAACGGAGAAGGAGAAGACCGGGGTTTGGATCGGGGCTTATGCAGTCAACCCGGTCAATGGAGAGAAGATCCCCATTTGGATCGCCGATTACGTCTTGGTAACTTACGGCACCGGGGCAATCATGGCCGTTCCCGCCCATGACGAGCGCGACTTCACTTTCGCTTTGAAGTATGGCCTGCCGATACTCCCGGTGATCGAGCGAAACGACGGCCTGGCCAAAAGCTTGGTCTGGCCTGGGTCCATGGAAGAAGGGTTTCGCTCATCGCTGGAAGGAGAAGGTTTTCCATTCCAGTCCGGGCCGGTAGGGGAGGCCGGCGAGGGCTTTTTCGTCACCCTGCGCGGCCACGAGCAGATCGACCGTTACCTGGAGCTGGTCCGCCAACACTTACGCCAAGGCAACTGGAACGAAGTGCTGGGCGCTCGCTGGGTGATCGTCTTTGCTGATGAGGTCTGCCCTCTTGACTCGATTGCCGCTGATAGCCGCATTCTGGCCCGCTGCAAAGCGCTCTGCCCCGATGTCGAGGGGAAACGCACGGTAATGGAGATGGTTTCTCATCATCCCTTCTACCAAGATATCCTCCTTCACGCTGACCACGGCCTTATGATTTCCTCCGCTGAGCTGACCGGCACAAGTGGGGAAGAAGCCTACGCCAAGGTTACGCGCTGGTTGACCGAGCGCGGCATTGGCAAGGCCTCCACCAACTACCGCTTGCGCGACTGGTTGATCTCTCGCCAGCGCTATTGGGGAGCGCCGATCCCGATCGTCTATTGCCCGCT
>JBAXQG010000157.1:0-2242 GCA_037131855.1 bacterium | reverse complement strand
GGACTAGTTTACCATCAACGCCGTCCAGCCACACATGCCCGGACATTTCAGGCGATGGGAAGGCACGGCGACCCTCCTCGCTCACTAAGATCAAGCAAGTTGCTCCTTCCCGCCTCCACTTTTGCAGGATGGCCGGCGTCAAATCAGAAGGAGCCACGCGCCAAGCTTTGCGCTCGCCGTAATAGAAATAAATGGGGTTCAGTTGGTCAATGATCAGCAGGTCATCCGGTTCGGTGTAGGTTTGAATCAGTTGGCCCAGACGGAGCGGGGCAGGGTCTACTTGCCAAAAGTGGCCCACCCCAGCCAGGCCGCCAATAGCGATGGCCACAGCCAGGCCCACCGTCAATCCAGTTCCAAGAGGCTCCAGAGAAAAGCTGCCCACCTTCGCCCGGCTGATGGCGGCCAACCCCCACCCAAGGGTTAAAGCGAAAACCGGGACCAGCAATAAGTGGTAGTAGTCGTGTTCGTATTGGATGGGCAGGCTGACAAAGATGAATAGCATCAAGCAACCCAAGGTGGCGAAAGCAAGGTAGCGAGCATGCCGGGAGAAGAGGGCAGCCAGGGTGAATAGGAAAAAGAAAATCAGGCCGGGCCAGGAACAAACGCGCTCAGCCAGGCGGGCAGGGAGAAAAGCCCAGAAAGCGGGGGAAAAGAGCGTTTCCAGGAAAGTAGGCAGCATTCGTTTCTCCAGGAGCCCGGTGAGGAAATGCTGGTTGGCTTGCAGGCTGGCCCATTGATAGTAAAGGAGCGCGGGGAGCAGTCCAGCTACAGTGATCAGCCAAAGGCGCCCATCTAGAAACCCCCGCCACCCTTTACGGCTGACCAGCAGGACTACAAAAGCCAGCCCGAAAAAAAGAAAGTTCGGCTTCGACAAGGTTGCTGCCAAGAGGGAGAGAGCAGCCCAGGCGGCATTGCCATTCCCGCCCTCGTCCAGGTAGCGGACGAAAGCGTCCAAGGCCATCAGGCTGAAAGCCAGCAAGACCGGCTCGGGCATCACCGTGCGGTTGTAGAAGATGTTGAACGGGGTGATGGCATAGACCAAACCGGCAATGACCGCTGCACGGGCGCCCAACGTGCGCACAGCGAGGCGCCAGAGGAAGAAAAAGGAGAGTGCGGAGAAAGACAAGGCTACCAGACGGGCGCTCCAGTCAGCCACCCCGAAGATCTTCCAGACAAAAGCCAGGACCATTGGTAAAAAGGGAAACTCCAGTTGAGAGGTGTTCGGGCCTGGCCCATCGTAGTCCAGTTGAGGGAGGAAGGAGAAATTTTGCAGCAGGTTGCGCGCCATTGCCGCGGTATCCGCTTGCCGCCAGGAAGCTTGTTCACTGAGCGGATTGCCCAGCCCCACCAGGCGAAGCGCGATAAAGAGGATCAACAGTATCCAGAAGGCGTTTCTGCGCACGGCCTTGATTGTAGGAGAAGCCCCGCCCTTCCACCAATTGACAGGGAAAAGCTTTCGCGATTGACTAATGGGCATGTCTGAAACTGGATGGGTAGTGATCCCCTGCTACAACGAAGAGGGGAACATGGCGCCCTTGCTGGAAAAGTTGGAGGAAGTATTTGCGGACCAGGGCTTGGCCGGTTGGCGCATTCTCTGCGTGAATGACGGCAGCCGCGATGACACCAAGCGCGAGATCGAGGTCGAGCAGGGCCGTTTCGAGAACATTCTCCGCCTTGATCATGCACAGAACCGCGGCTTCGCCCAAGCCATCCGCACCGCTGTGCAATTCCTCCTTCAGCAGACACTGGATTTCGCTATTTTCATGGACGCTGATTTCACCCACGACCCCGAGCACTTGCCGCGTTTCCGACAGGCTTTCGCCAGTGGCGCTGAGGTTGTGATTGGTTCGCGCTATGTCGCTCATGGGGGGATGGTCAACGTCGCGCTCTGGCGCCGAGTTCTCTCTCGAGCCGGCAATCTTTTCGGGCGGATGATGGGGTTGCCGGTGCGCGACGCTACTTCTGGCTATCGCGGTTTCAGCCGCCGCGGGCTGGAAGCAATCGCTGCAACCAAGGAGGAGGACTTCTCCATTCAACTGGAGGAAGTTCTGCTCTGCAAGCGGGCCAAGTTACGTTTTGCCGAAGTCCCCATAACCCTCAAAGTGAGGGAAATAGGGATCTCCAAGTTCAGCTATTCCTTCGGTCTCTTTCGACGCTATGGATCGCTCTTGCTGCGTAATTTAAGGGGATAAAAGGGCGGGTTTGAAACCCGCCCCTACGAGAAGAGAGGGATGGTGTGAAA
>JBAXQG010000156.1:0-2249 GCA_037131855.1 bacterium | reverse complement strand
GGCTGTTTAGGAAAGTGAAGCATATCCAAATTCAGTTGGAAATCGAGAGGTGAAGACAATGACCCACAAAGAGGAGCTTGCCGCCAAAAGGGAACGCTACCTGCTTCCCGCCTACGCCCATTATTTTAAGGACTACCTTTTCCTGACGCGCGGGGAAGGACAGTATGTCTATGATGAAGAGGGTGGAAAGTATTTGGACTGCTTCGCCGGCGTAGCGGTAGTGAACTGCGGGCACTGCCACCCCCACATCGCCCAGCGGGTCGCCCAGCAGATGGGGCAGATGGTTCACACCTCCAGCCTGATGCTAACCGAACCAATGGTCCTGCTGGCCGAGCAAATTGCTCAGCGCGCCCCCGGCCGGCTGCAACAGTCCTTCTTCTGCAACTCCGGCGCGGAGGCGGTGGAAGGGGCGACAGCTTTGGTAAAAGCATGCACCGACAACCACCAATTCATCGCCCTTCGCTCTTCCTTTCACGGCCGCACCTTGATGGCGCTCAGCCTGACTGCTCAGCGAAGTTGGCGCGGGAAAGGTCCCTACGCTCCGGGTGTGATCTTCGCCCCCAACCCGTATTGTTACCGCTGCGCCTTCAAGCTTAGCTATCCATCCTGCGGCATCGCCTGCGCAACCGATATTGAGGAGGCCATCCGCACTTCCACCAACGGTCAGATTGCCGGATTTATTGCCGAGCCGGTGCAAGGGAACGGGGGCGTGGTGGTTCCCCCGCCGGAGTATTTCCCGATTGTCGCTGAGATCATTCATCGCTACGGCGGCCTTTTCATCGATGACGATATACAAGCTGGTTTTGGCCGGACCGGGAAATGGTTCGGCATTCAGCACTTCGCGGTCAACCCGGATGTCATGACGATGGGCAAAGGAATCGCCAACGGGCTCCCCCTGGGCGCCTTCATCGCGACCCCTGAGGTGGCTCCCGGCTTGTTGCAGGGTCAACATTTCTCTACTTTCGGGGGGAACCCAGTGACGTGTACGGCTGCTTTGGCTGCCATCGAAACGATCGAGGAAGAGGGGCTGGTAGAGAACGCTGCCCGCATAGGCGATCTTTTCCGCTTCCAACTGGAGCGTTTGGCGGAGCGGCACCCTTCTATCGGCGAAGTCCGCGGCTTGGGCTTGATGATCGGCGTGGAGCTGGTGAAGGACCGCGGTACGCGCGAACCATATTCCCAAGGGTTGATCCAACTGGTCGAATTCTGCCGCACGCGCGGCTTGCTCGTTGGAAAATCCGGCCTCTTCGGCAATGTCTGCCGAATTACGCCTCCACTCTGTTTCACCGGCGAAAATGTTGCGTTGGCTTGTCAAATCTTGGATGAAGCGCTGACCCAGATCGAGAAGGTCTCCTGAAAGAGGAAAGGTGGCTCACAGCAGGCACTCGAGGGTAAGAACGGGTGTGACAAAGGGGTGCGAAGGTCATTGGCATTGGCGTGGCCGAGACTTCAAGGCCAAGATTCTTTTCTCGCAGAAGGGAGTGGCCACGCAGATCCTCCTTCAAGCCAAGGGTTGCTTCTTTCTCCTGGACTGTGGCGATGGGACGCTGCGCGATCTGCTCTCCATGGGAGAAGATTGGATCCACGCCTTGCGCGGTGTTTTCCTCAGTCATGATCACCCCGACCACACCGCCGGCCTCTTTGCCTTGCTCTCTTTCTTGCGGCTGCGCGGGCGAGAGGAAGCACTGGCAATGGCCAGTCCCTCTCGTCAGCTCGCGTTGGGCATCAACCGCTTTCGAGACTCCTTCTTCGGCGGCTTCCCCTTTGAGATAGAGTTCTGGGAGAGCGGTTCATCCCCGATTCGCCTCTGTGGTTGTGAGGTAAGCGCTTTTGCCGTACCCCATTGCGAGCGGACCAGTTTCTTCGGAACGGCCGGTTTAGTGCCCGCCATGGGGTATGCCTTCATCGGCCGCACCGGTGAACGAGTCGTCTATAGTGGGGACACGGGATGGTTCGAAGGTTTGCCCAGTATTTTTCAAGGTGCTGACTTGGCCCTCATTGAGGCTACTTTTAGCCAACCGAAAGGGGAAGGGAGACACCTTACCCTTGGGCAAGCTGAAGAGCTGGCCAAGCTGGCCAAGCATGCCCTCTTGGTGCATCGATGAAAGAAAGGAAAGAAAAAAGAACAATGGTCGAGCCGGCCGGTCAGCCGCAAAGATGCGACCCTCGAAGCGAGGAGACCGGCATTCCTCGAACAAGTTGGACTGAATCTGAGCAGATAGATAGCTTGCAGCAGCACAACAGCCCGC
>JBAXQG010000155.1:0-2268 GCA_037131855.1 bacterium | reverse complement strand
AGTTCAATGTGAGCGATTTACCGCTTTCGAGAAAATCACGGTGGATTTTTCACCAGGCCTCAACGTATTCATTGGGGCAAATGGGACCGGCAAGACCCATCTTATGAAAATCGCATACGCTGCATGCGATATCTCGAAGACAAAACTGGATTTCGCAGAGAAGCTTTGTCGCGTTTTCTTGCCATCGGGTATGGCACTTGGTCGCCTAGTCAAACGCCAAAAGGCAAGTTCACGTGGGACGATTGAGGTACACCGCGCTGAAGGCAAGTTGAGGGTGTCATTCACAAATCACACTGCAAAAGCGGATTTGGCTACTGTTGTCGGAGCTGCCGATTGGTGCTCTCGGCCGATTGAAAGCGTCTACATCCCGGTCAAGGAAATGCTTTCCAACGCCCCCGGCTTTCGTTCCCTGTACTCGCAACGAGAGGTTCACTTTGAGGAGATTTACGCCGATATACTGGATCGTGCATACCGACCTTCTCTACGTGGACCGACGGACAGTGAACGCTGGAAATTGCTGACCACCTTACAGAAAGCCATGGATGGAAAAGTCTTGATTAAAGAAGAGGAGTTCTTCCTAAAAAATAAACAAGGAAATTTGGAATTCACACTTTTAGCTGAAGGGATACGCAAACTTGGCCTACTTTGGATTCTAATACAGAACGGAACCCTAATGAAGGGATCTATTCTTTTCTGGGACGAACCTGAAACCAATCTTAATCCCAAGATGTATGGGGAGCTTATGGAAATACTTCTGCGACTCCAGCGGTCAGGCGTACAAGTATTCCTGGCAACACATGATTATGTGATTCTCAAGGAACTAGACCTGAGGAAAAATCTCTCAGATAAGATAACCTACCATTCATTATTCAGGGATGACAATGGGCAGATCAAATGGCAGCCTGCTGATCGATATCTGGATATTCATCCAAACGTCATTGCACAGGCATTCGCTGATTTATACGACCGGGAAGTGAAACGCACTATGGGATGGAGTGCAGAATGACAATCCTCGCCGAAGGAAATCTTCAGATCGCAGTACCGGCCGAGGCAAAACCTCGGAAGTTTGATGACTTTACTCATGGCCTCACACATTGCATGAAAACTGTGGACTTCATCATTGAACTTAATAATCGGTATCTCTTCATTGAGTTCAAAGATCCTCAGCATCCCGACAGTCGACAGAGGGATCGAGATAAGTTCATTAGCAGATTTCTTGCTGGAAACATTGATGAGGACTTCAAATACAAGTATCGGGATTCCTTCCTGTACGAATGGGCTTCCGGGAAAATCGACAAGCCGATTTACTACTTTGTACTCGTCGCCTTGGACACCTTGACAGAAGCAGAACTGATCACGCGCACTGATGCATTGAAACGCGTTATACCCGTTGATGGTCCCCCTTCTGGACGGTGGAAGAAGAGGATTGTTGCCGGATGTGCTTTCTTCAATATCAATTCGTGGAACAGGGTGCTGAGTGATTACCCTGTATCGAGGATACCAACGTAGATGGATGGGAAGTGGCACTACAGCCTGGATCACGGGCAGCTTTGTCAGGTCATCGAGACTCAGACGCGTTGGGGTGAGCCGACTTGCCGCGTCTGGCTGCCTGGCCGCAATTCCGTAGTCCGCAGTCCGGCTTCTAGGCTGAAGCCCCTGGAGAGTGCGGGAACCAGCTCGCCGGATGAGATCGCCTACATCGCCGCTGCCGCGCGGGTGGCCGACGCCCTGACCCAGGATGTTCTGTTGGCGCCCATCGAATCCTCCGTCATCCCACTGCCTTTCCCTGGAAGAGCCGAAGATCCGCGGCCTTGCCATGCGGCTTTCCCGTTTTGCGCCTGGCCAGCCGATCCCTATTGTCTCGATGCCAAACCTTTCCGGGGAAATCCAGGGATTCTGGTCCCTGTGGCGGATCGCCATCGCCACCATGGAATGGAACCGTCGAAGGATCATGCCTCTCTTCCTGGCTGACAACGGCATGATCTACCTGCCAACAGCCAGGCACATCTGGGATCAACTCCTCACTGTCAACGTCCAGGTCCGTTCGCTTCTTGACGCCGAAACCTCCCAAACCATCTTCGCACAGCTTCAGAAGGCAGCCGAAGAACACGGGAAGACTATCTACGACGCGCTCGTAGAGGAGCACCGGATCCGTATCGTGCGCGAGCGAGAGAAGGCCGACTATGTTTTTTCCGCCCGCCGCAAGGCCATCGAACGCATCGGTCTTCCCCAGGTGCGCCAACATCGCTTGAACCTGCTTGCCGGAGA
>JBAXQG010000154.1:0-2292 GCA_037131855.1 bacterium | reverse complement strand
TGATCGTTGGAGGTGGAGCCGGTTGCAGCGCCCCCAACACGCCAACGCCAACCGTGACGTCTATCTCTCCCTCTCCAACTCCTTCCTCGCCGGCTTCACTCTCTCCCACCCCTTCCTCGCCGGCTTCACTCTCTCCCACCCCTTCCTCGCCGGCTTCGCCCTCACCCACCAAAACGGTCTCCTCCACTTTGCCTAAAGCGGCGGAACCGGCAACGGCCCAGTACAACGCCGAGCTGGCCAAAACCCTTCCTTTCGCCGACCAGCAGGACTTCCAGGACGCTCAGCGCGGTTTCATCGCCACATTGCCGGAAGTGACCATCCTGACGGAGGCCGGCATAATTGCCTGGACCTTGAAGGGATTCGAGTTCCTTCAGCAGAAAGACCCCCCGCCCAGCGTCAACCCCAGCCTCTGGCGAATGGCTCAACTGAACATGAACAACGGCTTGTTCAAAGTAACCGACCGTGTCTACCAGGTTCGCGGCTTCGATATGTCCAATATGACCATCATCGAGGGTGACACCGGGTTGATTCTGATCGACCCACTGCAGACGGCGCAGACCTCCAAAGCGAGCTTGAACCTTTACTTCCAGCAATTTGGAGAAAAGCCGGTCATCGCAGTGGTTTACACTCACAGCCATGCGGACCACTATGGCGGCGTGAAAGGAGTCATTTCCGAGGAGGAGGTCAAGGCGGGCAAGGTACAAGTCCTCGCCCCGGAAGGATTCCTGGAGGCGGTCATTAGTGAGAATGTCTATGCTGGAACGGCTATGAACCGTCGCGCCGGCTACCAGTACGGCGTCCTCCTTCCGCGGGGATTTCTTGGCCTGGTCGATTCAGGATTGGGCAAAACCTCCGCGATGGGTTCAATGACCCTGATCGCTCCTACGGACATCATCAGCAAGACCGGCGAAACGCGAACCATCGATGGGGTGGAGATGGAATTCCAGATGGTCTCGGGCACCGAGGCGCCGGCTGAGATGACCCTCTATTTCCCGCAGTTCAAGATGCTGGATTCGGCCGAGATCGCCTGCCCCCTGCTGCACAATGTCCTCACCTTGCGAGGCGCTCAGGTGCGAGACCCCAAGAAGTGGGCCGCTTGCCTGAACGAGGACATCGCTCTTTATGGGGACAAAACCGAGGTGATCATCGCCCAGCACAACTGGCCCCGCTGGGGGCAGGAAAATGTCGTCAGCTACCTGGCCAACCAGCGCGACTTGTATGAGTTCATCAATGACCAGACCCTGAACCTGATCAACAAGGGGTACACCCCGATCGAGATCGCGGAAATGATCCAGCTTCCGGACAGCCTGAATACGCAATGGTACACCCACGGCTATTACGGCACTCTCAATCACGATGTGAAAGCTGTCTACCAGAAGTACATCGGCTGGTACGACGGCAATCCAGCCAACCTGAACCCGCTGATCCCGGTGGACGCAGCCAAGAAGTACGTCGCCTACATGGGCGGGGCGCAGGCCGTCATCGAAAAAGCCCGCCAGGATTTCGCAAAAGGGGAGTACCGTTGGGTGGCTCAGGTGCTGAACCAGGTTGTCTTTGCTGAGCCGGATAATGCTGAAGCTCGCAACCTGGAGGCGGATGCCCTGGAGCAGCTCGGTTACCAAGCCCAGGCAGGAACCTGGCGCAACATCTACCTGAGCGGCGCTATGGAACTGCGCAACGGCCTCATCAAAGGACCGGGTTCTGGCGGAAGCGCAAACCCTGACACCATCAAGGCCATGACGATGCCCCTCTTCTTCGATTACTGGGGGGTGCGCTTGAACGCGGCCAAGGCTGACGGCAAAGCCATTATCCTGAACTGGAACTTCACCGAACCAGCCGAGCAATACGCCTTGAACCTTTCCAACTGCGCTTTGACCTACCGGTCCGGCTGGCTTGCTCCGAAAGCGGATGCCGCCTTCACCCTGACCCGCGCTACGCTGGACAGCATTACCCTGGGCCAGACAACCTTCGACAAGGAAATCGCGGCCGGGAACATCAAGGTCGAGGGAAACGCCAGTAAACTCGCCGAGCTGATGGGATTGCTTGACACCTTCGACGTCAACTTCGCCATCATGACTCCGGAATAATCGATAGATAGGGCACTCGACCGGTTACACCATCTGATCAGCAAACACCAGGGGCAGACTTTCGATCTGCCCCCGGTGTTTTCCAATAGTCCTAGTGCGCTGGTCTTCCTGTCGCTGGAAACCGGCAACGGGAACCCGGATATTCTAAAACCAGCGCTTATATTTTACGAAGGATCGGTAGCAAACCAGAGAAGAAGACACAGCA
>JBAXQG010000153.1:0-2307 GCA_037131855.1 bacterium | reverse complement strand
ATCGCCGGTCTTGCGATTCATTGGGGTGATTGAGGAAACGAACGAAAGCCCGCCCTAGACGATAAGCGCGGGGCTCGTCCAACTCCTCGGGGACAACGCCGCGTATGTCGTATGCTTTGAAGATACTATCCATGGCTTCCTCCTTACAACCGGACGATTTGCTCGCCGGCAATGCCGGCGAAGGCGTTGCGCGTGTCTACCACCAGGCGGCTGCAAGTGGCGATCTCCGCAAATGGGAAAGCTCGATGAGCGGTCAGGAGCAGGACGCAATCCGCTTCCGCCACCTTTTCCAAAGTGAAGGGGGTGCTGAATAGAACGCCGCTTTGCAGCTTGATCGAGGGAACCAGCGGATCGCAATATTCCACCAACGCTCCCCGTTCGGTCAGCATCGGCAGGATCTTCAAGGCCGGCGACTCGCGCACGTCGGCGATGTCTTGCTTGTAAGCCACCCCGAGAACCAGGATGCGGCTGCCGCGCACCGATTTGGACTGGTTGTTGAGGGCCTCGGCCACCAGATCCAGGACGAAGTAGGGCATCGAGTCATTGATCTGGCCGGCCAACTCGACGAAACGCAGGTCGAAATCGTACGCTTTGGCTTTCCAGGAGAGATAGAAGGGATCGATGGGGATGCAATGGCCGCCCATGCCTGGCCCGGGGTAGAAGGGGGTGAAACCGTAAGGTTTGGTGGAGGCTGCGCGAATCACCTCCCAGAGGTCGATTTTCATGCGTTGACAGAGCTGAGCCAACTCATTGACCAAAGAGATGTTGACCACCCGGTAGGTGTTCTCCAACAGTTTGCTCATCTCCGCCACGCGAGGCGAGGAGACCGGCACTACTTCTTCGGCCACTGTCTCATAGAGTAAAACGGCCAGTTCAGTGCAGACCGCGGTGACGCCGCCCACCACTTTGGGGGTGTTGTGTACGCCGTACTCCTTGTTGCCGGGGTCAACCCGTTCCGGGGAGAAAGCCAGGAAGAAGTCGAGCCCCACCGTCCTCCCTCCCTCGGCCAGGATGGGCAACACCACTTCCTCGGTGGTGCCAGGATAGGTGGTGCTTTCCAGGATCACCAAGGCCCTGCCCAAATGGCGGGAGGCGGCTTGGCTAGCCTCCAGGATATAGGACATGTCAGGGTCTTTGGTGACCTTCAATGGCGTCGGTACGCAGATCAGGATGGCATCGGCGCCATCCAGCGCTTCCTCTTCCTCCAAAGTGGCGCGGAACCCACTTTCCACCGCCTTGGCCAGTCGAGAGGAGGGGATATCGTCGATATAGCTCTCCCCGCAGTTGAGCCGAGACACTTTCTCCCCATCCTTCTCCAAACCGACCACCGAAAAGCCCCCCTCGACGAAAGCCAGGGCCAGCGGCAAGCCCACGTATCCCAACCCGATCACCGCCAGGCGGGCTCGGCGCTCGGCGATCTTTTGCCGGATTGTGTCCTTATCGTTCATCCTTCATCCTTTCTCATGCCCGTTGCATGTGCCTTCTCCAACGAAAACGAACTGCCTAAACATCTTTGACTTCTCAGAACTTGCTGTGCTGCCGCAAGTGATCGAAAATCCCATACGCTTCTGCGGCAGTTTGATAGCCCCCGTAGGGGCGGGTTTGAAACCCGCCCTCCTGATAGCCCCCGCCCTCCTGATAGCCCCCGGCAGCTTGATAGCCCCCGGCAGCTTGATAGCCCCCGGCAGCTTGATAGCCCCCGGCAGGGTGTTTGATCATACATCGAAGAGAACCTGCCCTCGCCAGAGGCGCCCGATCCGCGCCAGTTGCAATTGATGATAAGTGGCTGCCTTCACCTGGTGCATAAGACGATGGCGGTCCGGGCAAAAGGTTTCGCCGAGGAAGACGGCCCGCAAGGAGAGGCGCTTCCATTCGTCGAAACGGACCTCTTTCATCAGGAAACATCGGTCTTCCCAAAGGAAGATCAGCTCGTTGAGGAAACGCACCAGCAAAGATGGCGGGTCCGCAGCCACAAGCGAGATCGCTTCCCGGCGAGAGAGCCGCACCTCGCCCTCCACCATCAGATCCGTGAGGGCTCGGGCGAACTCGCTGAACAGCGCCCGCTTTGTGGGCGCTTCGACCTCCACGCTCATGTCGGCAGTGTGAGGCAAAAGACGGGTAACCACGCTCCTGATTGTAGCAGAGTCCGAATAGCCCCTGCTGTCGTTTCCATCGAGGGCAAGTGCGGAGCTAGCCGGGAGTAGCGCCGATCAAGAACCGCTGCGAACCGGACCCGTGTCAAATCATTTAACCAGGTAACCGAACCGAGGATCGTTGCCTCACCAAAGATGTCACCGAACGAGGGGA
>JBAXQG010000152.1:0-2336 GCA_037131855.1 bacterium | reverse complement strand
ACGATGTAGTCGACCTCGTTCTTGAAAAGACGAAGAGCGCGCAGGGCGACCGATACGTGGCGGTGGTGCTCGACGTTTGAGCTGGCGTAGAGATTCTCCAAGCCGAAATAGCGCTCCGCTTTGTGGGAACCCTCGGTGGTGAGAGTGGCAGTGCGCGATTTTTCGTCGGTGTTGAAATCTTCCTCGGGGATCAAGCGGCGGGCAAGTTGCGCTGCTTTGTAGTAGAGCTCAGTGGATTCCTCGGCTGGTCCGGAAATAATCAAGGGAGTCCGCGCCTCGTCCACCAGGATCGAGTCAACTTCGTCGACGATGGCATAGTGCAAGGGGCGTTGTACGGTATGAGCCGGGTCGATGGCCATGTTGTCGCGCAAGTAGTCGAAACCGTACTCGTTGTTGGTGCCGAAGGTGATATCTGCGCCATAGGCGTCTTTGCGTTCTTGGTAGGAGGCATCGTGACGGATCAAACCGCAACGCATCCCCAAGGCTTCATAGATCGGTCCCATCCACTGCCGGTCGCGCTTGGCCAGGTAGTCATTGACGGTGACGATGTGGACCCCTTTCCCCTCCAGGGCATTGAGGTAGGCGGGCAACGTGGCGACCAGGGTCTTCCCTTCACCGGTCTTCATCTCGGCGATTTTTCCTTCGTGCAGGGCAATCCCCCCCAGGCACTGCACATCATAATGGCGCAGGCCGATGGTGCGGCTAGCCACTTCGCGCACCACGGCGAAGGCCTCCGGCATCAGTTCATCCAGTGTCTCCCCCGCTGCGAAGCGTTCCTGGAAGCGAGCCGTGCAGGCTGGAGCATCTTCCAGGGCGAACCCGGCCAGTTTCTCGCCTTCACTGTTGATCTGTGAAACAAACCGAGAAAGCCTTTTCACCTCCCTTTCGTTGGAAGAGAAGAGGCTCGTCAGAAAATTGGCCATCTGTTACTCAGCCTGTGGCAGCATGATTCAATCGATTTCCGGTTCGATCAGCCCGTAATTGCCGTCCCCACGCTTGTAAACGACCATAACCTTGCTGTTGACGGCATTGCGGAAAACGAAGAAGTTATGGCCGATCAATTCCATCTGATCGACCGCTTCTTCCGGCTCCATCGGTTTTAGGCTGAAGCGCTTGGTCCTCACGATGGCGGGCTGTTCTTCCAGCGGAGCTGGCGGCATGGCGGCCAGAAAGGCTTGCTCCATCGGCATTTTCGCTTTGGAAGTAATTTTCTCCTTATGCCGTTTGACTTGCCTCTCCAGCTTCTCCGCCATCTTGTCGATGGCGGCATACATATCAGATTCTTGTTCCTCAGCGCGGAGGATCGCGCCGGAAACCTGCATTGTCGTCTCTGCCTTAAAACGGCCCCGTTCCATGCTGAGAGAAACCAGCCCGTCCTGGATGTTATTGAAATAGCGATCCACTCGCTGCACTTTTTTCAAGACATAGTTGCGCAGGGCATCGGTTACTTCTACGTTCTTTCCTTTTACCACTATTCGCATTTTCTTATGCCCCCTATCCAGAGTTCATTCTTCCAAGTCGACAAGAGCGACCCAGGATTCACACTAACATTGGCTTCCTTCCACTGTCAACTCATTCTCCACTGCGGTATCCCGGGAACCGCCCACCACCACCGTCACCTCTCCCAAAGGCGGCGTCTTGCGCTGCGCAAGACGCTCCTGCAAAGAAGAGAGAGATCCCCGCCAAATCTCCTGGTATCGCTTGGTCATCTCGCGGCAGATCGCCGCCGGCCGGTCTCCGAAGGATGTTCGCATGTCGTCCAAGGAGGAACGCAGACGAAACGGCGACTCAAAGAAGATGAGCGTTGCTTTGAGCATGGCCAGGGAAAGGAAAAGGCGTCGGCGCGGCCCAGTCTTGGCAGGGGGGAAGGCATGAAAAAGAAAAGAGTGCATGGGCAATCCGGAAAGGGTCAAGGCTGCCAGGATGGCAGAGGGTCCGGGGATGTAGTCGACTTCGTAGCCGGAATGGATCAAAGCCGGAATTAACTGCTGCCCTGGATCAGCCAGGCCGGGCGTGCCTGCATCGGATAGAAGGGCGATCCTCTTTCCAAGCTGCAGCTTTCTCTCTACCCAGGGCTGCATGGCGGCTTCCCGGTGCTTCTCCAGGCAGGTCAAAGGAACATGGATGTCGTAATGAGCCAGTAATTTGCGTGTCCTGCGGGTATCTTCGGCGAGGATCAGGTCAGAATCGCGCAGCGCCTCCAGCAAGCGATAGGAGACGTCCCCCAGGTTTCCGATGGGGGTGGCGCAGACTGTCAATTTTCCATTAGAGGACTCGCTGCCGCGGGCTGTCAAGTTGCCAGGAGAGGACTCGCTGCCGCGGGCTGTCAAGTTGCC
>JBAXQG010000151.1:0-2346 GCA_037131855.1 bacterium | reverse complement strand
CGCTCTCCAAGAGAGAGACCTCAAAGCCGGCCTTCTGCAGCGTTTCTATCGCGTGAGAGGACATCTCTTTGGCTTTTCCTCCACCGGCAATTGGATTCAAAATAATGGCTACTCGCATGTATTCCGCTCTTTCTTTCAAATAGACTTGCCCAATAAAGAGAAGTAGAAACAAACCATGATTATATTGCATAAGTTCCCTACCTCTGGCAATGATGTCGAGATGGTTGGCTTACCCTTCAGCGCAACGAAGAGATCCCGGCCTTGCCTCTGGGAACATGCTTCCCCTTTCAGCGTCTTACAGGAAGGAGGTAGTGCCAATGAAACGACGAACGATCTGGTTGTTGAGTGTCCTTCTTGTAGCCATCCTGCTCTTGGGCGCCTGCTCAGCAGTGGCGCCTGCGGGCACTATGAAGGAAGGACTGCAGGTAGCGCCTCAAGCGCCCGATCCAGCTTTGGAAGCCCCCCTTGATGCCAACAGGCAATCCCTGTCCGGGGATGGAGCGGCGAGCTCTTCTTTTGGAACCAGTGGAGTATCTGAACGCGTCATCAAGAGCGCATCGCTGGAAATAGTAGTGGAGAAGGGCAAGCTGAAGGAAATCACTGGCCGGTTGACCTTGCTGGCTGAGGGAAAAAGAGGTTACATGCAGTCTTCCCAGCTTTCTTCGGGCGATGGCTGGCAGCAAGCGGTGTTGATGATCGTGGTCCCGGTGAACGAGTTCGCCGCTGCCCTGGCAGAAGTAGAGAAGCTGGGAGAGGTGCTCAGCTCTTCTACCAGCGGTCAAGATGTGACTCAGGAATATTATGATTTGGAGTTGGATCTGACTCACTGGGAGACCGAGAGACAGTCTGCCCTGCTTCTTCTGGAAAAGGCAAAAACGATAGACGAGATTATCCAAGTGCGGCAGTTCCTTGAGCCGATCGACCGCCAGTTGAATGAAATCAAAGGAAGGATTCAGTTCCTCAAAGGATCGAGCGACTACTCCAAGATTCAGGTCAGTCTGACAGAGAGAGGCGCGGTCCCAACGGCCAGCGAGGATTCCTTCTGGTCGCGGGTAGGTGAGGTTTTCCTGAAGAGCGCTTCATTCCTCCTTACCATATTTGTGGCCATCTTGCCGTGGGGATTGCTGGCTTTGTTGATTGTCTACCTGGTCTTCCGCTTCCTGCGACGGAATCGCCCTTCCACGCCCCCACCTTCCGCTCCTGCCTGATCACTGCTGATTAACCGGACCTTTCATCCCGGGAGGCAAATGCCTCCCGGGACTCTTTCTTCCCGCTTGCGGCTGTGAGTCACTAGGCGCAGAATTGACGCTGCGGAATCTTGAACGTCATTTTGCCAGACGATTTCAGCCAGAGGGTTGGAGAAACGCTGATGATCAAAGCATACCGGGAAATTCAGTCGGTCTTGACTGAAGTTCAGGATCTTACTTTTCCTCACACATGGATCCGCCTGATCGCACCAACTGCAGAGGAAGTGGAGAGGGTTCACAAGGATACCGGACTCTCCCTGGACTTTCTTCGCGCTGCATTGGACAAATATGAACGGCCCCGCCAGGAAGAGGAGGGGAACCAAGCCCTGGTTCTGCTCAGTCTTCCCATGCAACGTTCAGACCTCATTTACCGCACCATCCCCTTGGGAGTCGTCATTGGCCCGCAGCATGTAGCCACTGTCTGCCTGGAGGAGACCCCGCTGGTACGCGAATCTTCCCAGCGTTTGCGCATCCACCCAGGCAAGCGGACCCGTTTCTTCCTTTTGTTGTTATATTGGGCGGCGATCCAATTCATTGAAGGAATCAACCAGTTGAACGCCCGGGCGGAAGCGTTGGAGGTCACTCTACGGCGTTCCCAGCGAAACGAGCTGATGTTTCAGTTGATGGAGATCCAAAAGAGCTTGGTCTATTTTTCCATTGCTCTTAAATCGAACCAGATATTGATGGAGGAATTGTTGCGTTCCTGCTTAAAACCGCCAAGCGGAGCGGAACGATGGAACCGCCCACTGCGGCTTTACCCGGAAGACGAGGACTTGTTGGAAGATGCCATCACAGAGAACAAACAGGCGCTCTCGATGGCTGAAGTGCATAGCAACATTCTCTCCTCAACAATGGGAGCTTTCGCTTCGATCGTCTCCAACAATCTGAACATGGTGATGAAATTCCTGGCGGCGGTAACGATTATCCTGGCCATCCCCACCATGATCGGCTCGTTCTATGGGATGAACATTGCCCTTCCCATGCAAGACCACCCTTGGGCTTTCCCGATCGTAATGGGCATCTCTGCCTTGGCTTGCGCAGTGGCGATCTGGTTCCTGGTTCGCCGCAGAATGCTCTGAAGGCGAATAAGCATCCTTTC
>JBAXQG010000150.1:0-2351 GCA_037131855.1 bacterium | reverse complement strand
ACACGGTGACCGAGCCGGGGATGAAAGCTGTCGGAATAAAGGGGTGGTACAAGAACGGCGGAACCTTAGCATATATCGCCGAATTCCATGTGTTGCCGGAAGAGCGACTGGCAGTCATCGTGCTTACCGACCAGTCGGGAGCCGCAAAAGCATTACTCATTGCCGAACAGATCCTACTCGGCGCCCTGGTAGAGCGCTGCAGCTTGACAGCCATGCCTGCCCCCCTTGTGCCCGCCCTGTTGCCGGAAGTCACCCCCTCCGGAACCGACGAAGAGGCCATCAGCGGACTGTACGCCGCCAACCTGATGGTTAGTCGGGTCAGTTTCGCAACGGATCACTCCCTTTCTATCGAAGTGGGGACCAATGGCGCGTGGAGCCCGGGGGTCACGAACCTCAAACTGCGCACGGACGGCTGGTATACAAGTGATGACAAGCCGACGGTCTCCTACAGCCCGGTCATCGGCGATGGGCGGCGCTACCTTGCAGCGAGGACTACCTATGGCTATGGCCACTATTCCATCACCATCCTGTCTTCGGAGAAGCTCTTTGCCAAACCGCAAATGACGGCAGCATGGCAGACGCGGGCCGACAAGACCTACCTGCCCGCCAACATAAGCATGTATGACCGGATCTACATGCTCGCCGATACCGATCCCCGCTTCACGCTGAAAACCATGCCCGACCTGCCTGGCTATCTATTCACCCCCACCATGGATATCCTCGATGCGTCGGCCGACGACGCTCTGGCGCGGATGTTCCTGCTGATACCTCAGACCGGGGGGCGCGACCTGAACGATATCGCTGTGGTTGCCAGAGGGGGCGAGCAGTGGCTTCGCCAGGGCAGCACGCTGTTCCGTCCGCTGGCGAGCGTACCGTCTCTCGCCCCCGGGATCGCAACAGCAACCATCGGCAGCGAAGGCCTCAACGAGTGGCGCACCCTTCCTGTCAGCGGCTCTCTGTCGGTCACTGGCGGAGACGAATGGCGACTCTACGACGCCGCTTTCAAACAGATCGCCTCCGGCCCAGGGAGCGGCAGCGCCGTTCTTCCCGGCTCCGGCAAGGCGGCCTATCTGATGCTATTTGGCTCGCCCGGCGCGACGATATCCCTGAATCTGACGGTGGAATGAAATGGCTCGAGATCCCATCCACCCCAACAGCGTGTCGTGGGGGTTAAGTTGACAATTGAACAACGTCCCTGATGGTTTGCGCACCTTCCCTATACCCACGCCTTCGCCTACATCGACGGGCTGCATGCCGGATTATCGGACACCCTCGGCTGGAAAGCGGTGGATTCCGGGGCAAACCTCTCCATTTTGCAGCCGTATGATGAGGGAGTTTTTTCGGCCTACAGGATATCAATGGAGAGGCAGTGGTCTCCGACCTTCAGTTGGTTCTGGATCTGCAAAGCTATCCCCAACGCGGGCAGGAAGCGGCCGACTGGATCCAGCGAACTCGATTGGAACCGAAATGGTAATTTGGTTCCCTTCTTGTTATTGGGCGAGGAAGGCAAGGGACATGTCGGAACGCGGGATATCGACCTTGCTTTGGATGGTGGAAGGATTTCGTGGTTCTTTCTCAAAATTAGTGGGTAAGGCAATCTGAAGGCAATTGAGGTCTTTGGGATCATCAAGGCTGACGACACCAAGTCGACTTGCAGCAGCACGATAACCTGCGTAGGGGCGGGTTTGAAACCCGCCCACACGTGGACCACTCCGGCAAACCTGAGATCGGGACCATCCCAGGGATAGGGACCATCCTAGGGCCGACAAGACTCTTTAGGACCATCATCGGCATGATTACAGGGAAGCTGGACTAAACAATCTGTTGCAGCATGTCACAGAACACCCTGCCGGGGGATTTCGTTGAACCGCTTGAGGGGGTTCTCTTTGATGAAGATTGCATGGTCGTTGAAGAACGATGCGGCGTGGTGGATCCATGAGAACAGGAGCCGCACTGGGGTGCGGCGGTCCCAGGGCCGAAAAGACTCTTTAGATCATCATTGCCATGATGACAGGGAAGCTTGACTGAACAGCCTACGGCAGCATGTCTTCTCTTGTCGTAGGCTGGTACCCACAAGCGAAACGAAGGACTCAGGACGAGCCGCCAGCCAACTAGCCCCATTGGAGCAATCTACGGATAAATAAATCTGTCCCCTTATTTTATTGTTTAATATTCCATATGATATACCATACATTGATATTGCTTACTCATTCAAGTCTTTGATATATTTTGTCTGTGAGAAAAACTAGATTTGAGTGGGACGAAGAAAAGGACAAGGAGAACAAGGTAAAGCACATTATTTCATTTGGCGTAGCTCAACAAGCATTTCTAGATCCTCAGCGCATTATCGC
>JBAXQG010000149.1:0-2365 GCA_037131855.1 bacterium | reverse complement strand
CCCCCTGGCTACGGCTTGCGATAGCCGATGGGCAGGATCTTCGGCTCCTTCCATTCCTCCCGCAGGATGCTCCACATGGCCGTATCGCGGTAGACGCCGCGGCTGAAGAAAGAGAGGCGAATGATGCCTTCTTTGGAAAAACCGACCTTCTCCAAAACCCTCTGCGAGCCGAGGTTGCCGGGGTGCGTCTCCGCTTGAATGCGGATGATGTCCTTATGTAGGAAAAGGTAGTCGACCATCATCTGCACCACCTCAGTGCCGTACCCCTTGCCGCGTTCCTGCGGCGCCAACATGTAACCGATGGCGGTGCAGTCCTTGCTTTTGAAGTAGCTGATGGTACCGATGGGAGCGCCGTCTTTCTTCTGAATGAGAAAAGACTGGCTCCCGGTGATCCCGTCGAACCATTTCTCCAACCCGGCCAAGCTGTCCTGGTCGAAAGGCTCGAACTCGCCGACAAAATCGACATCATTGAACCACTCGTGCAGGATGGGCAGCTGCGAGCGTTCCAAAACCACCAAATCAATCGTATTTCCCTTCAGCATTGCGTGGTTTCCCTTCCTTTATTGTGTATCTTGCTTTTCAATCTCAGCCGGGCCTTCCTCCCGCAAGACTTTCTTCAGGCTGATCCAGGCAGCCTGCTTGATGAAACCAAGCTTTTCGTTGAGGGAGAGCATCGGCTGGTTGTGGATTTCATTGCTGGTGGTGATGCAGGTGGCGCCGTAGGTTTGACAATAGTGGATCCCGGCCAGCTTGAGAGCGAGGGCAATCCCCTTGTGACGGAGGTCACGTCGCACTCCGGTCAGCCCCTGTCGCAGGTGGCGGGGTTGGCCGGACACGGTCCAGAGATTGGAGAGCCCTACATAGCGATCCCCTTGTACCATCAGCAGGTATCCGTCCGGAAGCAGGGCAGGGTCCTGGAGCCACGACTCGAAAAGCTCCGGCGAGTAGGGGGTGGCCTTCTCGGGAAAGGGTATGTCTTGTACGACCTCATTCTCCAGGTCGCAGAGCTTGCGGTTGCGCAAAGGATCCTCCTCAAGCTGACGGAAGGAACGAATCAGGAAGCCCTCTGCCTCCAGTTTCTCGGTCAATCCCTGGTAGGGAGCAAAGTCGAAGTTCTCCACCTCCAGGGTGGAATCCCAACTGCGCATATCCTCCAGGAAACCGCGGTGTTGCAGGAAGTCCAGTGCCTCGGTATGGGTGGAGTGGGTCCAGGCCCGGGCGCTGAGTGCTTCCCGTTCTCCAAGGATCCCCATCAGCAGCTCGTGGAGGAAGGAGCCGATCCCCTGGCGCCGGCAGTTCGGCAATACCTGCACATCGTAGACGTACTTGTGCGGATGGTACATGATTACCAATTGGCAAAGGTCAGCGAAGGCGATCACGCGCCCTTCTCTTTCCACCACCCAGCGTCCGAAGAAACACTTCGGATCCTGGTGAGAGTCCTGGAAGAGGAGCTCTTCCCCGGAGATGGGGTGGTCCGGCCAGCTGGCGTTGGCGACCACAACCACTCCATCCGCGTCACTTTGTCGAAAAGGCCTTATCTCTAGATTCATTTGATTCTCCTGTGCGAGTTTTAAGCCGGTTGTCTTTTCTGCTGACCTTTTCACAGGAAGGCACTTCAACAGGAAATACTCACCGTTTTGTTTTCTATCACTCGATGTCCCGGGTGTCGCTTTTTCTCTTTAGCTAACCGGTCGGATTGTTCTCCTGGATTTCTTCAAGACCGGGCCCAGCTATTCGATGAGATGATCACCTCAGTCGTTCAACAACCACCAGCTTACACTACAGAGCGAAGTCAATTCCTCCAGTCTCCCTGCACGAGGTAGGATTCAAGACTGCGGGGTGAACGGCATATTAGATTCCGGATCCGCTATTATTGGCAGTGAGGGAACGATTTTGAAACGAGAAGAGAGAAAAATCCGAAACAGGTTCGGGCTTACTCATGAGGAGCGGATTGGCCTGGCGAAGGCTATCGCCGGTCGAGCTGCGCAAGAGCTTGGGGAGCGCCTCGTTTTGGTTGGCCTCGTGGGTTCGGTGGCGCGCTGCCTTGACACGCCATGGTCCGATCTGGACATGTATATTTTCCTTCGAGGTCAGGGCGAGAAGGGCCGGCATTTCCTGATGCTGGGGGTAGCGGTCGGTTACTGCGTCGAGGAGGTGGAGACACTGGAGGAGATCCTGACCCATCCGCAGGAAAGGTGGCCCTTCTTGATGGGCTTGCTCGACTCGCTCCAGGTCTTGCGCGGGGATCCAGCGCAGCGGAAAAGATGGTTGGAGATGGGGCGCGCCTGCCCTCCCGAGGCTTTCCGGCTAGCGCTCCACGATCTGCTCCCGAACATGGTGATGGAATCCTTCGGGCGAATCTTGT
>JBAXQG010000148.1:0-2385 GCA_037131855.1 bacterium | reverse complement strand
TCGGGGTGAATCTGCGGGCCGCCATCGCTTCCCTGGAGACGATGTTGGAGTATGGTTTCATGGAGGCTTTGGACAAGGACTTGCGAGCCAACGCTTTGCGTGAAGCCCAGCGCAAGAAGGTCGCCCTGGCCGATGGAGAACGCCAGGTAGAGGAGTGGTACGGCTCGCAATGGTATGGCCGAGGTATTGTTCGCTCCTGGCGATCCGGGCGTTTGATCCTCACTAATCGCCGTTTGATCCTCTATCGTCCGATGCCTCCGGCGATCCTCTGGCAGACCCCACTGGCCAAGCTAAGGGGTTGTCTTCTACTGGAAAGGAGCGTCTTCAGCGGCGCCCCGCGCCCCCTGCTAGCCCTCGAAGTGGAAGGAGAGCCGATTGCCCTCCTCACCACCGAGGATACCGCCCAACTGCTAGATGCCCTCCGCCTGACCATGGCTGGCGAGAAGCGTGCCTTGCCGGAAGCTTCTCCCGACCTCAGTGAGGTCCAACGGTTAGCTTTCACGATCGCCGGAACCGTCTTGGCCGAAGGGCCGATGGAGCGGCAAGGGGCAGATGGGAAGTGGGGGCGCGGCCACCTTTATCTCACTTCCAGCCGTTTGATGTGGTGGGGGAAAAAAGGCGCTGGTGAAGAACTGGACATCCCCTTGCGGCAGATAGAGGGCGTCCGCTTGGCGTTCTCCGCCACTCCCGTGGAAGTGGGGGCCGAGCCGGAGAACCTGTTCCTTCTTTATCGGGAGGACGGTTCCCGCCGCAAGGTTAACTTCAGGCCGGAACTGGGCTCGATAGCCGGCTGCGTTCCTGCGATCACTGGGGAAAGCGGCAGCTTGACAACCGACAGCAGCGCGTCTTCCTCAGGAGAAGTGCTTGCCGCTTGGCGGAGGCGGATCAAAGAGTTGGTTCTCGACCAAGTGGAGAGCGATGACCATCCAGATCGATGAGAACAACCTCAAACAAGGTCTTCTGGGACTAGTCATTGCCTTGGTGGAAATCATCAAAGACGCCTTGCGCACCGAGGCCTACAAGCGGATGGAAGGCGGACGATTGACGGAGGAAGAGATCAACCGGTTGGGAGAAGCTCTCTGGGATCTCGACCTCGCCATTGCTCAGATCAAGATCGATCACGGTGTGACCGAGGCGGTGAAAAATGTCCGGGATGGCTTGGACCAGTTGGTGGAGGATGTGGTGAACCGCATGGTTAATCCCGAGCAATGGGAGAAAGAACTGCAGGGACAGACCCGTGAGCCTGCCTGAAAAGCAGTTCCACTCTTCTCGATCCGCGTCGTCCACTGCTCGCCTCTCTAACCGCAGGTGTACGCAGCCTTCGTCGGTTCGCCAGCCTTCGTCGGTTCGACAGCCTGCGTCGGTTCGACAGCCTGCGTCAGAATGCTTAATGACGACGAAAGAGCGCTGTCTCTGTGGCGGGCAACCCCGACGACCATGGCAGATGGGCGAGCTCGCCCTCACTGAGGATGGCCTTTCCTTTTTCCAGAGCACTATGGGGACAGATTCGAAATCTGTCCCCATAGTGCCCAAAGTGCCCTTGGAGCGTTTGCAGGCCTGGGGATTGGACCACCGGCCTCTGCTGGGCAAGAAACGAGAAGCGCTGCGCGTACGGTACATCAGACAGCCCGCGGCAGCGCGTCCCGGACAATTGGAGGAAGCCTGGTTCCTTCCCAAGAATCCCAGTGCTTGGGTGGTCTATTTGAACAAAGCCACCGGCCGCGATTCTCCGCCCCTTCCCCCTTCCCCTCCCATTCCTGATCGTCATCGGCGCACGCGCTCATCCACCCCCGACGTTCTCCCTCGCGAAGGTGCTACTTGCGCGCCCCAAATTCTCTCCAATCTTAGCTGGCGCGCGCTCTTGCGACAGTTCCCTGGACCCAGCCAGGAGCTCCTCCTCTACCTGGCCCGGAACCGCCACGCCGAGATCGAAACCATCCGCATACTCCTGGCTGTGGAGAATCATAGCCTGGCCTTGCGCTGCATCGAAGGGGAGCTTAACGAGACAGCCCGCCGTTTTCTGGGCCAACCGCTGCTGGCTTTCTACCAGAACCGCAAGGACACCTCTTCGGGGAAGATCTTCACTTTCCAATGGTGGTTGGAGGTTCAGCCCAGCGAGATACCCGCCAGCCCGGCCGATATCTTTGCGGAAGTGAAAGAGTGGGTTGTGCTTTGCCCAATTGGGTACTATGGGGACAAATTTGAAATCTATCCCCATCCTGGCGAGCCGAACCTTCGGCTGGAGCGAGCCGGCGCCTTGCTTCTGGTCATGCCTCGCCAACCGGGGGCTTTCTTGCCGGAGGAGATCCCGCTCCCCCCTGATGCGGGGGATATTCTGGCTTGGTCGCTGGGAAACGGGATCCTGACCGTACATTTGGAGAGAGT
>JBAXQG010000147.1:0-2390 GCA_037131855.1 bacterium | reverse complement strand
AAGTCGATGATCCAATCAGCGCTCTTCAGCACATCCAAGTTGTGTTCAATCACCACTACCGTATTTTTCGCTTCCACCAGCTTGTCCAGTACCTCCAACAGGCGCTCTACATCGGCGAAGTGCAATCCTGTGGTGGGCTCGTCCAGAATGTAGAGGGTGCGGCCAGTCTCCCGCTTGGAGAGTTCAGCGGTCAGCTTGATCCGTTGCGCCTCTCCCCCGGAAAGGGTGGTGGCCGGCTGTCCCAACTTGATGTAGCCCAGACCGACCTCGGATAACAATTGCAGCTTGCGGACTACAGCCGAAATATTGGCAAAGAATTGAACCCCTTCTTCCACGGTCATGGCCAGCACATCGGCGATGTTCTTCTCCTTGTACTTAACTTCCAGGGTCTCGCGGTTGTAGCGCTTCCCCCTGCACACCTCGCAGGGCACATAGACGTCGGGGAGAAAAACCATCTCGATCTTCAAGATGCCGTCCCCTTGGCAGGCTTCGCAACGCCCGCCTTTCACGTTGAAGCTGAAGCGCCCCTTCTGGAACCCACGCAAGCGGGCTTCGGGCAGCCGAGCGTAGAAATCGCGAATGGTGTCGAAGACGCCGATGTACGTGGCTGGGTTGGAGCGAGGAGTGCGTCCGATCGGCGACTGGTCCACAATGACTACTTTGTCCAGATGCTCCAACCCGGCGATGGCCCGATGCACCCCAGGCTTTTCGCGGGACCGGTAGATCTTCTGAGCCAGCGCTCGGTAGAGAATGTCGTTGATCAGGGTGCTCTTTCCCGATCCGGAAACGCCGCTGACGCAGATCAAGGTTCCCAGTGGGAAGACCACGTCGATCCCCTTCAGGTTGTGTTCCTGGGCGCCTTGCAAAACCAATTGAAGGCCGTTCCCTGGCCGGCGGCGAAGTGGCTTTGGAATGACCCGAGCTCCACTGAGGAATTGGCCGGTAAGAGAGGTTGGCTCGGCCAGGATGTCCTCCAGCCGGCCTGCGGCGACTACCTCTCCGCCGTGAGTGCCGGCCCCCGGGCCAATGTCGACCAGGTAGTCGGCCTCTCGCATGGTGTGCTCGTCATGCTCGATCACCACCACCGTATTGCCAAGGTCGCGGAGGCGCTTGAGAGTGCCCAACAGCCGGTCGTTGTCGCGTGCGTGAAGGCCGATAGAAGGTTCATCAAGGACATAGAGCACTCCCACCAGGCCCGACCCGACCTGGGTTGCCAAGCGGAGACGCTGCGCCTCTCCTCCGGCCAGGGTCTCGGCCGGCCGGTTCAAAGCCAAGTAGGCCAATCCCACATCCAAGAGGAAACGGAGACGAGCGCGGATCTCTTTTAAGATTTGTTTGGCGATGATCGTCTCCTTAGGAGGAAGCTGAAGTTGAGCGAAGAAAGATGACGCTCGCTCGATGCTGAGAGCCGTTAATTCCGCGACGTTCAATCCGCCCAGACGAAAGGCCAAAGCGGAGGGGTTGAGGCGCTGGCCACGGCAGTCCGGACAAGCGCGGGTGGTCATATAGAGCTCAATCTCATTACGCATGTAGTCGCTTTCGGTCTGCTTGTAGCGACGCTCCAGGTTAGGGATCACTCCTTCGAAAGGCATCTGGTAGACGTGCTCGCGGCCCAGCGTATCGGTATAGTGGAAGGGGATCTTGCGCCCCTTGGTGCCGTAGAGAATGGCCTGGCGAAGCTCTTCGCTCATCGCCAGGATCGGGGTATAGGCATCCGCCGAATATTCCTCGGCCAGGCTCTTCAGCATCTGGTAGTACTGGGCGTCGGTGGAAGCCCATGGTCCGACCGCTCCTTCGGAAAGGGAGAGAGAGCGGTCCGGGAATATTTTCTCCGGGTCGATCTCTCTTTTTATTCCCAATCCGTCGCAGGTTAAACAAGCTCCATAGGGACTGTTAAAGGAGAAAAGGCGGGGAGCAACATCGGCAATGGAGGCGCCGCAAATCGGACAAGCAAACTTCTCCGAGAAGGTTCTCTCCTGCCCCTCGATATCCACCAGTACAACGCCCTTGGTCAACTTCAGAGCGGTCTCCAAAGAATCGGCGAGGCGGCTTTGGATTCCTTCGCGAAGGGTGAGGCGATCCACCAGCACTTCAATGGCGTGCTTCTCATAGCGCCCCAAGCCAAGTTCGCTGCCCAGGTCGATCAATTCTCCATCCACCCTGGCCCGCACAAAGCCTTGCTTGCGGATCTCCTCCAGCAGGCTCTTGTACTCCCCTTTCTTGCCGCGCACGACAGGAGCATAGACCATCACCTTGCTCCCCACGGGGTAGGCAAGAAGCAAATCCACCATTTGTTGCGCGGACTGCGATTCGATCGGCACGTTGCATTGAGGGCAATATGGAGTGGCCACTCGGGCGTAAAGCAAACGCAAGTAATCATAGATCTCGGT
>JBAXQG010000146.1:0-2429 GCA_037131855.1 bacterium | reverse complement strand
GCGAGTAGATAGCCCGCGGCGAGTAGATAGCCCGCGGCAGCGAGATACTAATCACCATACACTATCCTCAGCTCGCGAATCAGCACTCAGCAATCAGCAATGTGGAGACTCGGGACTTGAGATTTTGGACCATGAACCGCATCTTCCGGTGCTGCCCTTGCAGATTTGGATCAGGCCTCCCTGGGAGTGTGCAGAGCCCGGGAGGGAAGGAGGAGAATGAGAAAAGTAACGATCAATGAGGATTATTGCAAGGCGTGTGAACTGTGCGTCTCAGCTTGCCCCAAAAAAGCGCTGGCCCTCTCCAGTCGCCTCAACGCCAATGGGTATCATCCAGTAGAACTGATCGACGAAGCCCACTGCACGATGTGCGCTTTCTGCGCCAGGATGTGCCCGGATGCCGCTATCGAAGTCTGGTTGGTGGCGGCGGCAGACCCCGTGAAGATAGTGGACAGTGGACAGGGGATAGTGAATAGAACGGATGAACTATCCGCAATTCACCATACACCATCCACTACTCGCGAAAAGGAGCAGGAAAATGGGTGAACGCGTTTTGATGAAAGGCGCTGAAGCTGCCGCTGAGGGTGCGATCCGAGCCGGCTGCCGGTATTTCTTTGGGTATCCGATCACTCCTCAAAATGAAGTGGCCAGTTATATGTCCCGCCGGATGCCTGAGGTGGGCGGAACCTATCTGCAGGCGGAAAGTGAGGTGGCCTCCATCAACATGGTACTGGGGGCGGCAGCCGCTGGGGTGCGAGCTATGACTTCCTCTTCTTCGCCGGGAGTTTCTTTGATGCAGGAGGGAATTTCCTACATGGTAGGCTGCGAGGTTCCAGCGGTGGTGATGAACTTCGTTCGAGGAGGTCCAGGCTTGGGTGGGATCGGGCCATCCCAGAGCGACTATTTCCAGGCTACCAAGGGCGGCGGCCATGGCGACTATAACCTCGTCGTGTTAGGCCCTTCCTCCATTCAGGAGTTGGTCGACATGATGGGAGACGCTTTCGAGATCGCTGATCGTTACCGCAACCCCGTCCTGATTTTAGCCGACGGAATCATTGCTCAGATGATGGAAGCGGTAGAGTTTAAACGAAGCGTCGACTCGACCTCCCTCCCGGATAAGCCATGGGCGGTCACAGGCGCCAAGGGCCGCAAAAAAAATATCATCAACTCTCTCGACCTTATCCCGGAGAAGTTAGAAAAGCATAACTGGGATTTGCAAGCCAAGTTCAAGCAGGCTGCCCTGGACGAAGTTCGTTGGGAGGAATACTGCTTGGAAGGCGCAGAACTTGTATTGGTTTGCTTCGGCACGGTAGCTCGCATTGCCAAGAAGTCAGTTGACAATGCCAGGGCGGCGGGCATCCCGATCGGCCTGATCCGTCCGATTTCCCTCTGGCCTTTCTCAGTTGCCCCGTTTGAAAAGGTCATGCCCAGCGCCAAGAAATTCCTGGTGGTAGAGATGAATGCCGGCCAGATGCTGGAGGATGTCCGGTTAGCAGTAGCAGGAAGGCGGCCCATTGCTTTCCATGGCAAGCCCGGTGGAACTACCTACAACCCTGCATTGATTGATCAGGTGATCCACCAAGCGTTGGAGAAGGAGCGATTCGATGAGCACTCGAACTGACCGCCCGATTTACGAGCGGCCCAAGTCTCTCTCCCTGGTGCGCAGCAACTATTGCCCGGGATGCCACCATGGCATCATCCACCGCCTGCTGGCTGAGGTCATCGACGAGTTGGGCATCCGCGAACAAGTTGTCACGATCGCCCCGGTCGGTTGCGCTGTCCTTCTCTATGATTACTTTGAGGTGGATTGCGTACAATCCCCGCACGGACGCGCCCCTGCAGTTGCTACCGGCATTAAGCGCTCCCGCCCGGAATTGACCGTGATTACCTATCAAGGGGATGGCGACCTGGCCGCTATCGGCACAGCGGAGATCATTCATGCCGCCAACCGGGGTGAGCTGATCACCACCATCTTCGTCAACAACACCAACTTCGGCATGACCGGTGGACAAATGGCCCCCACCACCTTGCTTGGCCAGAAGACCGAAACCAGCCCTTACGGCCGTGACGCAAAGGCCAACGGCTTCCCGATCCGCGTCTCCGAGATGATCTCTTCTTTGACAGGTCCAGCCTACGTAGCTCGGGTGGCCGTTTTTGACCCACCTCACGTAATGGCCGCTCGAAAGGCCATCAAGCGTGCCATTCAAGTGCAACTGGAAGGTATTGGCTTCGGTTTCGTGGAGATCCTTTCCAACTGCCCGACCAACTGGGGGCTGACACCGGTCGAAGCAACGCGATGGCTGAAGGAAAACATGTTGCCCTACTACCCGCTGGGCGAGTTCGTCGGATCTATACAGCCCCCGGCAGCATCTAAACAATCCTCGGCAGCATCCAAACAGCCCCCGGCAGCAACAAAACAGCCCCCGGCAGCA
>JBAXQG010000145.1:0-2442 GCA_037131855.1 bacterium | reverse complement strand
TCCTCATCGCTCACCCGCAGCAAGCTTAAGAGAAGATGAACCCAGCGAATCCTCCACCCCGGAAGCGGGGCTGGGGGATTCTTGTTTTCTGGGAGCATGAATGCTTGGCGCGACAACTGAGCGGCAATCAGTGAGCGGGCTCCATTGACGGTATGCCCACGCGTTAAGCGCTAATCATTGCCCATTCCGGACTGTCGGTGCAGCAATCCCCTGGGAATGTGCCGGTCTCTGGTGATGTTCTATTGATAGAAAGAAGCGTGATAGCAATGAAAAAAATGAGAATCGGAATCCTCAGTGCAGTTTTGCTGTTACTTTTCATCCTGGCGTCGACCCCGGCCCTGGCTCAGGTGACGACAACCACCGATTACCAGCAGGCGGGTGAACAATGGATGGACCAGAGAATGGGAACCGCAGCGGCAGATGCCATGGAGGCGCGCATGGCGGCTGCGATGGGTGATCAGTATGTGCGTCAAATGCAGGAAACGATGGGCCGCATCCTTGCTGAGAATCAAGGTGAGGCCGGTTTTTCGATGCCGATCTTCGGCGGAAAAGGAGCTTCTCCTATGATGGGATTTGGTTGGGGTCATGGAATGGGGTGGGGTTGGATGGTGATCGGCGGAGCCGTGATACTAGGCTTGCTGTTTTGGGCAATTATCATGCTGATGAGGCGACATGAACACGGAACGATGGGTCCGATGCCGATGTGCATGCACACAGGCGGCATGGGCCAACCTTACGGCGATGCGGGCGACCGTGCCCTGCAGATCTTGAAAGAACGCTACGCCAAGGGTGAGATCAACAAGGAACAGTTCGACCAAATGAAACGGGATTTGCTGGCCTGAGAAGGCCGCTCTTCTTGCCTGTACTCTCCACAACGGCCCTTGCCAATTGGCAAGGGCCGTTTGTTAAGTCATTCTGCCCAACTGTTTGACGGGAAGATGGCGGCTGAGAATAATGATTTTGCAAGGGAGATCAAAACATAAAAAGAGATGAGAGCGATGGAAAGAAAGAGATGGCGAATTTTTCATCGGATAAGGTTCCCAATCCTGGTCCATTTCAGCTTCCCCCTGGTTGTCATCGCTCTGGCGATATCCGTCCTCGCGTTTCCCTCCCCGTCATCGGCAAGGGTTCCGCCTTCTACAAGCCTGCTCTCATCGGGTTCCCGCTTGGTCTCCTCCCTTTCCATGTTGAGAGCGAGCGAGCGGTCTGAGGATCCTCCCCCCTCACTCAAGTTGGTCGCCTGTGGCGATCTGATGTTGCGTTCCGTCCCCAACGGAGCCCTCGATGAGGTTCAGCCCTTGTTCCAAGAGGCGGACTATCGGGTGGGGAACTTGGAGTGCGTGCTCTCCCAGCGAGGGACGCCCGCTCCCCAAAAACCGTACATTTTTCGCGACTCCGGCGGCCTGGCCTGGCTGCAAGCAGCGGATATCGACCTGGTCTCCTTGGCCAACAATCACTCCTGGGATTATCAATGGGAAGGTCTGCTGGATTCCTTCCAAGCATTGGACCGGGCCGGCATCCAAACAGTGGGGTTTGCTGATCCATCTCACAGTCCTTTCCTTTCGGTAGAGAAAGAAGGGATCCGCATTGCCTTCCTGGCCTTTGCCGAAGTAGACCTGGTCTGGTGGCCCTTTTGGTTTCAGGGAGAGGTAGGCATCCCCTTGATTGAAACGTCACCGATGGTGGAAGCTGTACAAAAGGCGAAGGCGGCAGGGGTGGATCATGTCGTCGTGTTTCTGCACTGGGGTGAGGAGGGCAGCACGCAAGCATTAGCCAGCCAAACCGCGCTGGCGCACCGGCTCGTCGACGCCGGCGCCAGTTTGATCCTGGGAAGCCACAGCCATACCTGTCAAGGAGTGGAGACATACCGTGGCGCCGTCATCGCCTATAGCTTGGGGGATTGTCTCTTTGGCGACAGCACCTCCGAGGACTGCGGCCAATTGCTGGAAGTGCGGCTGGAACCAAAGGGCCGCCTTGAATGGTGCAAGATTGTTGGTTTGACAATGCGCGAAGGAATCCTCGCCACAACCTGGGTTCGGCAGTTGGAGGGGCGGAACAATCCACGATAGAGATCCGATGCGACAACAACATGAAACGCCTACGCCGCGTGAAATGCCGCAACACCGTCTCTACTGCCGGTGCGCCAGGTTTGCTAGGTTAAACATCCCCCCTTCCTATGGCGCTCACGGCTCTTCTGGCTGGTTGTGGAACAACCTTGCAGCAGAGCTCCCCGATCTTTCTGGAGACAAGGAATGCGTCCTCTTCCTCTCCTTCCTCTCGATGTCCTCACGGATCGCTGTGCTTTAATAGGTGTTCTGCTTTGGTAGCGGCAATCATTCGGTTTGGATTGCCCCTCTCTGACCCAATTCCCCTAGGAGGACGATACCTGACAGAATTCTGCGATATGACATAGCTGTAGATGGCTTCGTTACAGGAATATGA
>JBAXQG010000144.1:0-2528 GCA_037131855.1 bacterium | reverse complement strand
AGGGAAGGTCACAGTCTCAGGTTTGCCGCACTGGGGTGCGGCGGTCCCAGGGATATGGCTTCCGCCGTAGTGGTTCTCGTAGGGGCGGGTTTCAAACCCGCCCAGGCATGAGCGGTCTCAACTGAGGGCTTGACCGCTGGCTGGATCCTTTAAGGGGTACTCCTTGTTTCAATCGGGGTTGTTGCCGGCAGCACGCCGAAGGCTTCCTTCAGTACGCGCAACCGCTCCGATGCTTGCCAGATGCGAGCCGAGGGGATTTTTCCGGATTGGACCGCCTGATAAATTGCCTCAACAGCACGGTAGGCGGCGTTGTCATCATAGAGGGAATCGTTATTGGAGAGGATCAGCAGATCGCAGCCGGCGTTGACCGCCCTCACCAAGGCTTCCTCGAAGCCGAAATTCTGGGTGATGGCGCCCATCTCCAGATCATCCGAAACCACCGGGCCGTTGAACTGGAACTGCTCGCGCAGGATGGGACCAATGAAACGGGTGGAGAGCGTGGCCGGGTAATCCTGATCAACGGTGCGATTGATGACGTGCGCGGTCATCACCATATCGACCAAGCCTCGCGAGATCAAGTCGCGATAGGGGATCAATTCACTGGTGCTCCAGCTTGAAGTGACATCTACCAGGCCCAGGTGGCTGTCTGCCGCAGAACTGCCGTGCCCGGGAAAATGCTTCAGGCTGGTGGCGATGCGCTGACTGTGCAACCCCTCGATGAAGGCGGCTGCGCAAGCTGTCACCTGCTCCGGATCGGCCGAGAAAGAACGTCCCAGCGCGCCGATCACCGGGTTCTGGGGGTTCACGTTGACATCTACCACTGGGGCGAAGTTCAGATTGAAACCGAGGCCAGCCAGCTCGTCAGCAAGCTTGCCGGCAATTTCCCGCGTAGCCGCCAGCCCCAAGCGCCCCATCTCTTCAGCGCTGGGGATCTCCAGAAAACCGTACTTCGTCTTCAAGCGGTTGACCTTGCCGCCCTCCGCGTCGACGGCGACCCACAGCGGAGTAGGGGTCCAGCGTTGCAGGTCGGCGATCAGCTTGCGCGTTTGAGTTGGGTTGACGATATTGCGCTCCACGGTCCGGCCGGAAGGAACATCGACGTCGAAAAGGATCACCCCTCCGAGGTTCAAATCACGCACCGCAGCGACGATAGTGGAAGTTTGGCTTACCTCGGCGCCGCGAAAGCCGACCAAGAGCATCTGGCCGATGCGCTGGCGCAGCTCGGTCGTGGTCATGTTCGGTCGTCCTAGCCAGAGGATGAGAATGGCCGCGCCGGCCGCCAACAACACGATGACGGCTATGATCAATACCCCAGAACGTTGTTTCATGTTCCTCCTATTTGGATCTGCGAACTGAGGCTGCCCCCTTCCAAGGGGGGTGAGGACTCCTTATGAAAAGGAAGTGAGTACGGATTAGATCTCATGCGGATCGCTGAAGGGGAGGCGCACCGCGACCCGGCATCCTTTCCCTGGTTCACTGTCCAGTTCTATGCTGCCGCTGTGCGCTTCCGTGATGAGGCGGGCTACGTAGAGTCCCAGTCCGGTTCCCTGGATTCCCGCTTTGACGGCCTCGGGAGAGCGATAGAAGGGCTCAAAGATCAAAGGAAGAACCTTCGGGTCAAATCCCACCCCCTCATCTTCCACCTGCAGCAAGGCGTTCTCCCCCTCTTGCCGCAAGCTGACCCTGACCATGCCGCCAGGCTTGGAGAACTTCACGGCGTTGGTCAGCAAGTTCTGCGCCATCCGGCTAACAGCCTCGGCATCCAAAGCCAGGAGAGGCAAGGGCTGTGCTTGCAGGTCGACCTTCACGCGCAGGCTCAATGCGTAGGGCGCTAATTCCTCAATCTGATGTTTAACGATGGCGATCAAGTCAGCGGGCACGCGTATCAGCTTCATCCCCATGTGCTTTGGCCGCTGGCTGTCTACCAAGTTCTCAATGATTTGGCGAAGGCGCAAGAGGTTTCGCTGCCACACTTCCTCAAGCGCCACAAAACGCTCGACGCGGACCTCGCCGGGCAAAGCGGCAAGCGTTTCGTGGGTGGCGCTCATCACCAGCAAAGGCGTTTTCAGTTCGTGAGAAACCGCGAAGAGGAAATCGGCGCGAGCTTTTTCCATGATGCGTTCCAGCTCTCTGCGTTCGGTGATGTCGGAATTCACCCCGATCCAACGGAAGGGGCGGCCCTTCTTGTCTCGAAGCGCGGTGCCGCGGTCCGTCCAAATCCTCCAATTCCCATCCCGGTCGGCGATGCGGTATTCCTCCTGATAGGGAACACCCTCTTGAAGGTGACGTTCCACGGATTGCAGAACGCGGTCGCGATCCTCCGGGTGAAGAGAACCTTCCCAAGCTGCCACAGTTCGCGGAAAACTGTCCGGTGGGTAGCCAAGGAGGGCATCGATGTCGCCGTACCAGGTCATTTGTCCAGTGGGGATATCCCACTGGTAGATGATATCGCTGGCGCTGGCGGCGGCGATGCGGAAACGTTGCTCGCTTTCGCGCAGCTCTGCTTCCGCGCGCTTCTCCTCGGTGAT
>JBAXQG010000143.1:0-2572 GCA_037131855.1 bacterium | reverse complement strand
CGATGGTACTTCGGGGGAAACCCCGCGGGAGAGTAGGTCGCTGCCAGGGCATTTTTATTGTCCGACCGTTTGAAAAGAAACACCCCTTGAGGATTCATCCTCAAGGGGTGTTTCTATATTCAGGAAGAAAAGGCTTGCGTTTCATCAAAAGGGAAGGATCGCTTGCTTCCCACTCACCGAATCACCCATCGAGGATGGGTTGTATCGGTGCGCCAGAGATGAGAAGGCGCCGCTATTGCCTAGCGGAAGGGAATTCGCTGGCGGTTTGGAACCAGTTCCCGGCGGGAAAGGGAGATCACATAAGCATAGAGCAGGATAGCCAAGACACCAAAGATGACCAAGGTCCAGGTCAGGGAGAGACCGATGGATTGACGCATCAGGGAGACAAAGGCGATGGCGCTGTGCAGGAGAAAGACTGAAAGAAAATAGGCGAGGGTCTTCCGCTGCAGGAGACCGTAGGCTAGAAGAAAAGCCAGGGATAGGTTGACCAGGATGAGGATGGCTCGTTCGATGAGCAATGGAGAGAAGTCGCTAAGGAATTGCCCAAAGGTGAGTGAAGGATAGAAATTGGCGATGTCCGCGGCAAGGGAATAGAGGATCCAGAACGATTCTCCCAAGACAAATCCGGCGCCTAGGAAAGCGCCGGCTGACAGGAGATCGCGACGAGCCAGACCAAACGAACCTCCCCAGATTACCAGCATTTTGACGCCCTCTTGCAGAAAGCCGCCCAGGATGGCGCTGGCCAATAGGATCAGCCAGGTCGCGCCCCCCGTAGACAGGAGCCCGTAGAGCTTATCCTGAAGAGGCGTTTGTACTTGGATGATGCCGAGGTAGAGCCCAAAACCGAGGATCAAAGCCAGCCAACAAGACACTCGGCGAAAGCCCGAAGCGGCAGGTGCGATCAAGGCCAGTAAAGCGAAGAGCAAGAAAATCAAACCATAGAGATAGAGCATGGAATCGTCTCCTTTCCTGCACCCAAGGATAGCCTTTTCCTGGTTCAAGGTGAAGTGCCGGTTTCCGCCGGGCTCTTGATCTGCTATCGTCGGGAACAATGATGATTCAGATATTGAGCAGAATGCGCTCGATCAAAGGCAAACACCGCTATGAGTGAGAGAACCGGACCTCCGTCGGATATCGAGCGAAAACTGGCCAGACGTCAAGCCTGGATGTTGGTGTTCTCCTCTGCTGCCAGCGCCTGGTCCTTCGGCTTTCTCTCGGTTGTACTGCCGATCTATCTCAAGCGCAGCGGCTATGACCCTCTTACCATTGGCGCCTTCTATACCATTTCCGGCCTTCTTTGCGCAATCTTACTGCTCTTTCTTGGGCCACTGCTGGACCGCAGGCGAAAAAAAGCGCTGCTGGTTCTGGGCACTGCGCTGCCCGTCCTTAGTTTCCTTCTTCTCTCCCTTTCGGTGGAGGGCTGGGCAGTAACCAGCGCCTTCCTGCTAGGCGGCATCGGCATCATTGGAGGTCTGGGCGGGGCGCTTAGTGGATCTACTTTTTACCCGCTGCTCTTCGAGAAGGCAGGGGTGGCGGAGAGCACCCACTTCTTCAGTTGGAATACCCTGGGCTGGTTGCTGATGGCGATGTTTGGCTCGCTCTGTGGCGGATTGCCAGAGTGGTTGACGGCTTGGGGATGGGATTCTTCCTTCGCCTATCGAATGAGTTTCGTGTTGTGCGCTCTTTTTGCAGTATTGGCTGCATGCTTGATTCTTCCCTTGCGGGAGGGGCACACGCTTAAACCAGGTCGGGTCAACCCCTTTGAAATGTTCCAAGCGGCGCGCGGACTGATTGGCCGTTTCGCCCTGACACAGATCTTCATTGGACTTGGGGCTGGTTTTGTGGTCCAGCTCCTCTCTCTTTGGTTCTTTCTCAAGTTCGGCGTGAGCGAGGTGCAAATCTCTCCTTGGTTCGCCGCAGCCAACCTGGCTGGCATGGTGGCCGTCAGCCTGGTCCCATTCCTTGCCATGCGCCGCAGTAAAACCTCGATGGTGGTGGTTACCCAAGGCCTATCTGCGGTGATGGTTCTATTGATGACTTTTGCTGCAACCTATCAATGGGCCAGCATCCTCTATCTGCTGCGCAGCGCCTTGATGAACATGTCCTGGCCCTTGCAGAACGCTTTCCTCTTCTCCCTGGCGCCTCACGAGCGACGGTCCTCGGCGATCAGCCTGGCCAACGCAGCTTTCGGGCTGTTCAGCTCGCTGGCCCCGCTTCTGGGCGGGGCGATGATGAGGAGCGGATGGCTCGACCTTCCCCTCTATCTAGGAGCGGCTTCCTTCTTCCTAGCCTCAGCCACCTTTTTTCTCTTCTTCCGTCGCCGCGCTCCTTCCCAATAGTATTCAGAGAAAAGCTTTCCTTACAGGGGTCAATTGTCCTAGAATAACAGACACGGCAGATAGACTCTGTTGAGGAGGCATTATCATGGCATTTGATTCGGTGAAATCAATAATTGGAGAGGCGGTCCTGAAGCAAGGCTTGAACTACCTGGCAAAGGATCCCGAAAAGAACTTGGTGAAGTTGGCTAAATGGGCTGACGCCATCGCCAGGGAACCTATTCACAAGCAGTACA
>JBAXQG010000142.1:0-2573 GCA_037131855.1 bacterium | reverse complement strand
AGCCTGCGGCAGCATGTTCTTCATCTCGATACCCTCATCTTCCAGACATGGACTGATGGGCCAGGCTTTCCAAGGTCGTAACGATCTGTTCCGGACCCAGAAGAAAATCAACAGCTCCCAGAGCCACTGCTGCGCCGGGCATGCCGAAGACGGCAGAGCTCTCCTCGTTTTGAGCGATCGTTACCCCGCCCTGCTGGCGGATGGCTCCCAACTCGCGTGCGCCGTCGCTGCCCATCCCGCTCAGAAGCACGCCAATGCTCTGCTCTCCCCATTGCTTGGCGACGGAACGGAAGAGGTAGGAGACTGAGGGTCGAAGGTTATTCTCCGGAGGATCCTTGCTTAAAGTGACACGATCTGCGCTATTCAACCCGAACTGCCAGTCATCCGGCGCAAGGTAGACGTGACCCGGCAGAAGATGGGCGGCCTGCTGCGCCAACTCGACCAAGAGGCGGGTTGAGTCTTTTAACCAATCCACCATACCCTTGATGAAGCCCTGGGAGATGTGTTGCACGATCAGAATGGGCAGGGGGAAATCCCCAGGCAGCTCACTCAAGATGTGGGCCAGGATGGATGGCCCCCCGGTGGATGCGCCGATGGCGATTCCGCGAAAACCTTCCCTTCCAATGGGGACAGATTTCAAATCTGTCCCCATTGGAAGGGAAGGGACCGCTGCTGAGTCGCTGGGGCGGCTGGAAATCGGGCGGCGTCGCACCACCTTCACTTCCGCCATGGCCTTCACCATCTGGAGCAGACGCCTGCCGGATTCGCTGCTGGGCAATGCGCTGGTTGGTTTGTCCACTACTCCTAAGGCGCCTGCTGCCAAGGCTTGAAAGGTGAGGTTGACTTCTTTTTGATTGAGGACGCTGCTGACCACGATAATCGGCAGGGGATTGCTCTCCATCAAGGTGCGGGTGGTCTCGATCCCATCGATGCCGGGCATCACCACATCCATCGTCACCACGTCGGGGTGATGCCTAGAGACCATGGCAAGGGCTTCCTTCCCGTCTTTGGCGATGCCGATCACCTGAACGGAAGGATCTTGTGAAAGCAGATGATTCAAGAGCTGCTGGGCAGTCGGCGAATCGTCAACGATCAGAACCCGGATCATGGAAGCAGTTCTCTCCTCATAGCAAACCGCGAATGACCTCCAACAGGTTGCCCTGATCGAAGCTGCTCTTGATGATGTAGGCATTTGCCCCGGCGTCGATCCCCCGCTCGCGATCTTCCCGGGTCTCCTTCCCGGTCACCAGGACGACCGGCAGATTGCTGACTTTCGGATCGCTGCGGATGGCTTGGGTTAAAGCGAAGCCGTCCATGCGCGGCATATCGACGTCGCTCACCACCAGATCGGAGGGCTCGCTCTTGAGGGCGGTCCAACCATCCATGCCGTCCACCGCCGTACGCACGGAATACCCCGCTGCCTCCAGGATGTTTTTCAGCAACATGCGCGAGGTGATCGAGTCCTCCACCACCAGGATCGAAGCCCGTCGGGGTTTTGGCGCCATGGGTTCCAGGCGGGGAGCAGTCCCGGCCGCTTTCTTGGCAGATTTGAGCAAATCGGGGACGTTAAGGATCGGGGCGATCCGGCCCGTTCCCAGCACAGTGGCCCCAGCTACGTTGCGCACACGGGCCAATTGTTTGCCCAGGCTTTTCACCAGCACCTCCTGTTCGGAGTGGACCTGGTCGACCTGGAAGGCAATCCGTTCTCCTGCCGCAGTGAGGATTAAAACGGGGAAAATCGCAGCCGGCGCCATTTTCGGACCGGTGGAAAGGAAGCCAAGGACATCTCCCAGACGCACCAGAGCAAGAGCTTCTTCCCCTAGAGGCAGCATTTCTTTGCCCTCCACTTTGCGCACCTCATCCTGGCGGATGCGCAACACCCGCTCGACATGAGCCGTGGGGATGACCAGCATTCTCCCGCCGGAACTCACCAATACGCCGCGAAAACGGGCAAGGGTGATGGGCAGCAAGAGGCGGAAGGAGGCGCCTTGCCCGAGCTTGCTTTCCACCGAAGCCGAGCCCCCCAACTTTTCCGCTTTTTCACGCACGATGGCCAAGCCCAAGCCGCGGCCGGAGATCTCCGTTACGCTTGTCGCGGTACTGAGGTCGGAACGGAATACCAGCGCCAGCGTTTCCTTCTCGGTGAGCGACCGGCTTTCCTCCTCGCCAAGCAGGCCGGCGGAAACGGCTTTTGTCAGCACTCGACGGGGATCGATCCCTGCTCCGTCGTCTGCCACCAGCACCTCGACCTTGTTTCCCACCTGGGTGACCTGCAGGCGAATCGTCCCGGTGGCAGCTTTGCCCGCGGCAATGCGGCTTTCCGGTCGCTCGACGCCGTGATCGATGGCATTGCGCAAGAGGTGGATGAGGGGGTCCTTGATCTCCTCCAAAATGCGTTTGTCGATTTCGACTTCTCCCCCTTGGATGCGCAGTTCCACTTCTTTTTTCTGTTCCCGGGAGAGATCCCGCACCAGCTTTGGAAAGATGCTCAGGAGCGTGGCAGAAGGAAGGAGAAGGAGCTTCTTGGTTTCCTCCAGCAACTGGTCCACCATTCCTGTCAGGGAACGGACATC
>JBAXQG010000141.1:0-2588 GCA_037131855.1 bacterium | reverse complement strand
AGGATCAACTTCGCTTCCACAGCGCCAAGCTGGCAGGCTCTCGCGATAAACTTCTCCAAATCCTCGTCCAACATGCTTTTTCCTCCGCAAGCTAATGCCCGTCTGCTGATCTCCTCCCCGGCTTGAATGGAAGTATGGTTGGCCAGAAGCCGAGGGCGATCACATCGGCGGAGATCATATCCCGAAAGTCTTTGAAGTTCAATCGGGGTGCATAATTCCACCGGTCCAGATTTGAAGTCAGCCGGCCGGGCGATCATCCGCAAGCGCACGGGTTGAGGCCTTCCCCTGCCGACAGCGTGCTATGATGATTCCAGACGTGCGGACCACCGCGAAAGGTTGGTGAGATGATGGCTTATAGAGTGCTGCGTTTGTTGAAGTTGCTCTTTCTGGTTGTCTGTCTGATTTCGGTCTTGCCCTTCCCTACTGCCGCGCTGTCGCTCTTCCCCCCTGAAGCAGTGCAGGCAGGCGGCATCTCGCCAACCTGGGATTTGCGCAGCGGATCGTTGATGGACCCGCGCAACAGTTTTGGGATGGACGCTGATCCGGTATCCGGACAAGTGGTGGCTTTCGGCGGGAGAAGCATGCCGCCGTATGACCTCAATGATCTTTGGACCTTGGCCCCCAGAGCATCGGCCTGGGAACCGCTGACAGTGGATAATCCGCCCTCCCCGCGTTTCGAGAGCCCGCTGGTCTTCCTTGGCGACAGCCAGACGGCCCTCCTCTTCGGGGGAGTCTCCTCAATCGGCGCGCTTATGGACGATACGATGTTGCTGGATCTCCCCGGCAGGAGTTGGCGAGCCTTGTCTCTAGAGAGCTGGCCAATGGCCAGGGGCGGGCACTCGATGGTCTGGGCGGGGGACCGGGTGATCCTCTTCGGCGGACGCGACTCGCCGGACCTCTTTAAATACCAGACATTGAACGATACCTGGTCCTTCAACCCGGCCAGTGGCGAGTGGACCCAGTTGGATCCCATCAACCCTCCCCCGGCTCGAACCTATGCGGCCCTGAGCTATGATGCACAGAGCGGCAAAGTGCTCCTCTTCGGGGGATATACGGGCCAGGTTTCCCTGGATGACACCTGGCTCTACGATATTTCCACCAATATCTGGGAGCAAATCACCCCTCTCCAGGGGCCCGCTCCCAGGGCCGGCCATGTGATGACCGGCGCGCCGGCCGCAGGGGGCGCCTTGCTCTATGGTGGCCGGGATCTGGGCTCCACCGATGCTTATCAAGAAACCTACCTCTTCGATTTTACCGCCCGGCAGTGGACTCTCCTGCCTATCGAGGGATCGCCCAGCGCATGCTACTTCGCCGGATTGGCCTGGGATCGGCGTGGGGAACGACTGGTGTTCTTTGGCGGGGTCTACGGTGAAGCCAAGGGGTGGGGAAGCTCCAATGAGACATGGGTCAGCGATCAGTCGCTCCATGCCTGGCGCCGTCTCGACGAAGGGAATCCGCCCAGCGCCCGTTCCTGGATTGACGGAGCTTACGATCCCCAGCGCGGACTCTTCCTGACCTTCGGGGGAGCATTCCTCTCCTATGATGGCCTCCTGCAAACGAACAGCGGGGAAACCTGCATCTACGACGCTGGCGCCAACGCCTGGGAGATCCTGCCGCCAACCGATGCAGGGCCCTCCCCTCGGCAGGGCGCTTGCTTCCTTTATTCCCCGTTCTGGGATGCCTCCGTTCTCTTCGGGGGCGCCATGCCCTACCGCAACGACCTCTGGACCTTGTCTCCCAGCTACGTCTGGACGCAAATACCAGCAGCAAATCCCCCTCCCAAGCGAATGTCCGCAGCGATGGCGGCCAATTCGGAGACGGGAGAGCTGCTGCTCTTTGGAGGGCACGACAAAAATAACATTTTCGGCGACACTTGGCTCTTCGACCCCTCCAACCAGGCCTGGACGGAGCTTGATCTCCCCGACGGACCCACTCCTCGCGCTTTCGCCAAGATGGCCTGGGATGATCGTGCCAAGAGGGCTCTTCTCTTCGGCGGAACGGATCCCCGGATTTCCTGGTCCGGCATGAATGATCTCTGGTCTTTTGACTTCACGAGCAAGCAATGGACCGCGGTGCAGCCCTCCGGCGAGCTCCCCGGAACTCGCTACGGTTTCGCCTTGGCCTGGGATAGCGCCCGCGGCAAGTTGGCGCTCTTCGGCGGACAGCATCCGGAGGAGGAAGAAGAAAAGTGGACCATCCTCAACGACTCCTGGAACTTCGATCCGGCCGCAAATCGTTGGGAACAGTTGGCCACTGTGGCCGCTCCCCCCACCCAGATGGGAATGGCCATGGTCTATGATTCAGCCCAAGATCAATGCCTGATTTTCGGCGGGAACAATCCTTCCCATGACGGGACCGGCGCACTTCAGCCTCACGCGAGCAACGATTGCTGGGGATTGACTTACCAGACTGCCTTGGGATATCTGCTCACCCCGGGGTGGAACCTCCTCACCGTGCCTGTTCGGTTATTTCCCGCGCAAGCCGATCGGGCGCTTCCCCCGGGTTGCCTGATCTTTGGTTGGGATCCCCTGCACGCCTGCTACCTGGGACGTTCCCAGTTGGTTCTGCAGCCCGGCGCTGCCTATTGG
>JBAXQG010000140.1:0-2604 GCA_037131855.1 bacterium | reverse complement strand
CACAGGCATGACCGCCCGTGCGAGATCCCGTCCAAGGAACGCCGCTGCTGATCTCGCTCGCAGCATCCTGGCCGAGGCTCTGCTCACCAGCATCATGGCGGAGAGACTCTGCCTTTCGACGGGCAAGGGATGAACTGGACCGATGAATCGAGCGCTGATAGACCTCCGGGCGACTCGGAGCGGAGAGAGCATTTAATGGAGACTCCCCAAGCTCGCGTCCGCCTGGAAGCGCTCATCGCCAATCCGCCGACGAGGAAATGCAGAGAGATCGTCGCAATGCTGGAGGAACTTGTAGAGGCGTTTCCCGATCAGGTGCGACTCGACGTCTACCTTGCTGGTGAGCAGCCGTCGGTGCAGCCGACTCAGGGCTACCAGAATTTTGGCAAGTCCAAGAAGGCGCCCTCCGCTTTCATCAACGGCAAGGCAGTGGCTGTCCGCGAGGCGCCGGCCAAGGAATCCTTGTGGAAGGCGCTGGAGGAAGAGCTGGCTCTGGGCACTAGGGAGTGGTCAGGAGCCAGCTCTCGCCATCTTTGAAGGCGAGGGTGAGGGCATTCTTGCCCAGTGCCATCCGGGATCTGTCAACGCAGATGCGTTCCAGGGGATCCGGTTTGCAATACTGGGAAGGAAGCCGAAGGACCCAGAGAGGATGAACCGCTCCAACTTCAGGCCCGGTTCGGCTTCGAGCCGCGCATCGTGCAGCTTGCTGGAGGCAATCGGTGATTGGGATCGCCCTATTGACAAGGAGATGGCATACCGTAAAGTTATGGTTTGTGAGAGTTCTTGGTCTGAGCAATCTGACGAGGAAATTGAACCGGCTGAAGTCTGCTGAATTCTTGGCGTTCAGAACACACCATTTTTTGTTTTTCGGTACTTCATCCGGGATGCTCAAGTCTGCGAGAGATTGCATAGATCATTCGCATGCACACGGTAACGAATCAGTCACCTTTTATACAAGGGGGTCTTGCTATGATGATATTCAAAGAGATTGCATCCATTCAGAACGAGGGAAAAGACAGCAGTAATCCGTTGGCCTTCAAATATTACCAGCCCGATAGGGTCGTTCTGGGGCGTCCGATGGCGGAGTGGACTCGTTTTGCTGTGGCGTTCTGGCATTCCATCAACAATGATGGCACGGATATGTTTGGACCGGGCACTTTCGAGCGACCCTGGCAGAACCTCGCCGACCCCCTGGATCGGGCGATGGTCAAGATCGACGCTCTTTTCGAACTGTGCGAAAAGCTGGGGGCCGGTTTCTTCTGTTTCCACGACCGCGACATTGCCCCAGAAGGCGCCACCTTGCGGGAGACCAACCGCAACCTGGATCGGGCGGTGGCTCACATCCAGGACCATCTCAAGACCAGCCCGACGCGCGTGTTGTGGGGCACAGCCGGCCTCTTTAGCAATCCCCGCTTCCTGCACGGGGCGGCCACTTCGCCAAATCCTGATGTCTTCGCCTACGCCGCCGCCCAGGTGAAGAAGCAGATGGAGGCGACCATGGAGCTGGGCGGCCTCAACTATGTCTTCTGGGGCGGCCGCGAAGGCTATGAGACGTTGTTGAACACCGACAGCGGGTTGGAGCAGGACAACCTGGCTCGTTTTTTCGAGATGGCGATAGCATACGCCAAGGAGATCGGTTTTACCGCCCAATTCTTAATCGAGCCCAAAGCTTTCGAGCCAACCAAGCATCAGTATGATTTCGACGCCGCCAATAGCCTGGCATTCCTCAAGTGCTACGGACTGGATCCCTACTTCAAGTTCAACATCGAGGCCAATCACGCTACCCTTGCCGGACACACTTTCCAGCACGAACTCCGCTACTGCCGCATTAACGGAAAGCTGGGCTCCATCGATGCCAACCAGGGGGATGCAATGCTGGGGTGGGACACTGATCAGTTTCCCACCGACGCTTACCAAACCACTCTGGCCATGTGGGAAGTGATCCAGAACGGCGGTTTGGCCCCGGGCGGCTTGAATTTCGACGCCAAAGTGAGACGCGGCTCTTTTCAGGCAGAGGATCTTTTCATCGGCCACATCGCCGGCATGGACAGCTTCGCTCTGGGCTTGCTGGCCGCTGCCAAGCTTTACACGGACGGATTGCTGGCCGACTTCCTGGTTCAGCGCTATGCCGGCTGGCGAGAGGGCATCGGCCGCGAAATTGTGGAGGGAAAAGCTGACTTCCACACATTGGAGTCTTATATTCTGGACCGTCAGCCGGCCCCTCACATCTCCGGCCGGCAGGAGTATTTGGAGATGCTTGTCACCCAAGCCATCGCCGGCTGCCTGGCGTAGGCAGGGATTGAACAAATCGGTAGCGGAAGGAGGGAACAAGGAGCAGGAATCCTCAGCAGAAGAGAGAATTAACGGAATGTTCAGAATAAAAATACGAGGAGGATGTTATAAGTGAAGATAATCAAAAGAATTTGGATGGTGGCCTTGGCCACGATGTTGGTAGGAGTGCTTATCGTCGGTTGCGCCCCAGCGGCTCAACCTACGCCGACCCCAACTCCAACCCCAACCACCCAGTCACCCAGCCCCACCCCGACCGTCGCGCCAACCACTGCGACGATCAAGATCGGCCTTTCCCTGGCTACCCTCCAAGAAGAG
>JBAXQG010000139.1:0-2607 GCA_037131855.1 bacterium | reverse complement strand
CAGATCCCTTTGGCCGCTTGGGTACCTCGCCACAAAGCTGGATTATAGCAAGGCCGCAACAGGTGGCGCAAGGATCGAGAGTCTTGGCCAAGACAATCCAGAATACTCATTGAGATGCTCCCCTACTCCAAGGCTCTCGCTTGAAAAGCAGGTCATGGGTACAATAGGGATCGCAATTTCACCTTCAAGAAGGAGAGAATCATCAATGAGAAACTATCCAACTGTTGGTCTGCAAGTGGCTGATATCCTCCTGCCCAAGGCCGGGACGGATTTACGGAAGTGGGCTGTGATCGCCTGCGACCAGTTCACCTCCGAGCCGGAGTACTGGGAAGAGGTGCGCTGCCTTGTGGGCGATGATCCCTCTACCTTTCATATGATCTTGCCCGAGGTCTTCCTTGGCAGCTTGGAAGAGAAGGCCAGGGAGGAAAATACCCGCATGATCATGCGCCGTTACCTCAGCGAGGATCTCTTCACGGCTCATGAGGGATTAATCTATCTAGAACGAACTGTCAATAGCCGCACCCGTCACGGCCTGATGATTGCCCTCGACCTGGAGCAATTCGACTTCAACCGTGGATCAGAGGCGTTGATCCGCTCCACTGAGGGAACCATCCTGGACCGCCTCCCACCGAGGATCCGCATCCGCAGCGGGGCGCCGCTGGAGTTGCCGCACATCCTGGTGCTGATCGATGATCCGGAAGGAACAGTGATTGAACCGTTGACCGCTCAAATCGATCGGCTGGAGGAGTTGTACGACTTCGAATTGATGTTGGGCAGCGGGCGCCTGAAGGGATACCGCTTGATTGACCCTACCCCAGAGAAACAGGTGATTGCTGCCTTGGAGCAGTTGGCCAACCCAGCGCGATTCCAAAGCAAATACGGTGTGGGGCCAGACAAAGGGGTGCTGTTGTACGCGATGGGCGACGGCAACCATTCCCTGGCCACGGCAAAAGCGATCTGGGAACAGCAGAAGGCGATCGTGGGGATGAATCACCCTTCTCGATACGCCCTAATCGAACTAGAGAATGTGCATGACGCCGGGTTGGTTTTCGAGCCTATCCACCGCGTCCTCTTTGGGTTGCGGGAAGATCTCGGGGCGGCGATGACCCGTGCCTTCGGCAGCCGACTGCGACTAATCCCCTGCAGGGGACAAGAAGAGATGATTGCTAGGTTGCGCGGCCAAGGCGGGTCGGAACAAGCCTTCGGCCTGATCACCCCGCAAGGTTTCCATTTGGCAGCCCTCAGCCGGCCTACTTTCAACCTGGCTGTGGGCAACGTGCAGGCTTTCCTCGATCCATGGTTGAAAGAGGGTGGTGCAGAGAAGATCGACTACGTACATGGCGAGGAAGTCGTCTGCAAGCTAGGCCGCCAGCCTGGACAGGCCGGCGTCTACCTCCCAGCGATAGCCAAAACCGACCTCTTCAAGACTGTCATCGTGGACGGAGCTTTGCCGCGCAAGACCTTCTCGATGGGCGTGGCCAAGGAGAAACGCTTCTATATGGAGTGCCGAAAGATCGCCTGAGCAGCTACCAGAGGCGGTCCTCCTCCGTTTAGAATGTTCAGCGAGACAACTCCCCTTGAAGGAGCGGTAGATGTTGCGGCCCTGACGACTCCCACTTTTTTTGCGGACTGAGCGCCAACGGCTTCCTCTCCACTCCAAACGGGTACATCGACGGTAGGAGCTCTTCGCACGTTCTTCCCCAGGAAATTTCTCTACGATCTGCTTTTTGTCTTACAATCAAGGTGCTGCCCACCGAGCAACTTGGCTTGGGATTAGTCGGCAGCCGGTCGGTTTGGATAGAAAAGAAGGAAGTGCTTGTAATGCCGACGGAATCGGGTGATTTTGCAATCCAGATTGTTCAACTGAAAATCGCGCTGCGCGAAAGCAAACCCAGCATTTGGCGACGAGTGTTGGCGCCGGGTCAATTCAGCCTCTACAAGCTTCACAAAGTGATTCAGGCTGCAATGGGCTGGACCGACTCCCACCTGCATCAATTCACCATCGATCAATTGGTATACGGCATTCCCAGTTCGGAAGATTGGCAACCGGTGATCGATGAACGACGCCACAAAGTCATTCAAATCGCCATGGGGCCGAAACGAAAAATCTCCTATGAATACGATTTCGGGGATAGCTGGATACACTCCATCACAGTTGAGAAGATCCTGCCGCCCGAGACGGGAGTCAAGTACCCCGTGTGTACCGGCGGAAAACGCGCCTGTCCTCCCGAGGATGTAGGTGGAGTTCGGGGGTATAGAGAGTTTCTGTCGGCAATCCGCAACCCCAAGCACGAGGAGCATGATTCCTATTTGGAGTGGATTGGCGTCCCATTCGATCCCGAGAAATTCGATCTAGAGCAAATGAGCCTGATGGTGCAGCGGGTAAAATAAGGCGCCGATCAGAGCCCGGGACCAAGCCTGGAAAACTTGGTCCGACAAGAATCACGTCATCCTTTTCTTTCATCCCATGCCTTCATCACGATAGGCAACGGGCTCGGAGGACTGGTTGCCAGCGGGAAATCATCGCTGCTCGCAGCGATGAGGGGTTTCCTTGGAGCCGACGGAGGGATTTGAACCCCCGACCCGCTGATTACGATTCAGCAGCTC
>JBAXQG010000138.1:0-2613 GCA_037131855.1 bacterium | reverse complement strand
GATCTCCCGAGCGAATGCCGGCAACTTCGGCAGGGGTATCCGGAAAGACCGAGATCACCGTTGGCCGGTCGTCCTTGGACCCTAGTTCCATTCCGATTCCGCCGTAGGTGCCACTGATCTCGGAAGTCCAGTCGGTATAGGAAGAGGGATCCAGGTATTGGCTGTAAGGATCGCCCAAGGAGCCGACCATTCCCCCCAAAACGCCGTTCATGAGCGTGCTGGTGCTGACATCCTTCTCCAAATACTCGTCGCGGATTTTCGTGTTTACTTCGTCGAAGAGCTGCCATTCATCGCTGGTGAACTGAGGACTCTGCGGCGGGATGAAGGCTGGCTGGATGGACGGCGCAAGATAGTAGCCGAGCACGAAACAGGCCAGTGCCAACAAAAACCCGGTCACCAGGGTGCGCAGACGAATTCCTTTGTTCATCGCTCACCGCCCACTAGGGAAGCCACTCCAAGGGGTCGACAAAGTCGCCGGAAACCCTCACCTCAAAGTGCAGATGAGCGCCCGTCGTCAACCCGGTGAGGCCAATCCAGCCGACTACTTGCCCCTGTTCCACTTCCTCGCCAGTATCGACGGCGAAACCGGAAAGGTGGGCGTAGACGGTGGAGATGCCGTTGAGGTGATCCACAATGACAATGTTGCCGTACGTTCCCAGGTAATCCGCGGTCACCACAACGCCTACAGCCGCAGAAGCGATAGGCGCGCCGTAAGGCGCTCCGATATCGAGACCTCGATGGAAATCTCCCCAGTCGCGCCATCCGAAATAGGAGTTGAGGGATCCTCCGATCGGCCAGGCCAAGCCCGATGAGCCTGCTTCTCCGGTATAGGCGAAGGTATGCGTGCTGAGCAGTTCGGCGATGTAGGCCTGGTCTTCCTCGATCTTCTGGACCAGCTCTGATTTCTCGCCTTCCAGGGCAGCTTGCTCCTCTGCCTTGACGACCAGGTCGGCTTTCTTCGGCGCCATCTCCAGGTCAAGCTGCTGTTGGGATTGGGCAGTCTGCTCTTGAAGATAAGCATACTGCTCGCGTTGAGACTTGAGCAGGTCATTCTGTTCCTGCAGTTGAATCCCCTGCAAATTCAACTGGGCGATGAGTTCCTTGGTTTGCTGAAGCAGAGACTGATCCTCGCGGAAGACCCGCTGAAAATAGGTCAGGCGAGCCCCGAACTGCTGGAAGTCGCTGGAGGATAGGAGGATCTGCAAGTACTTGCCCCGGTTCAACTTGTACAAGGTGGCCATTCGCTGAGCCAAGATGGCCTGGCTTTCTTCCAACTGCTTGGCAATTACCTTCACTTCCGCGTCTTTGTTTACGATGCTGCCGGATATTTGTTCGATGTTGAGGGTTACTTCTCCCATTTTCCCCTGATAGAAGGAGAAATCTGCTTCCAGCCCATACATTTGAGCGTTCATCGCATCCAATTCATTAAGCAGGTCGCTGTTGTAGGTGCTGGTTTCGTCCAGCCTGGCTTGCACTTCGGCAAGTTGCGCCTTGTAAGCCTCCAGTTCAGCCTTCAGATCCTCAACCTCGGTGCCTGCAGCCGGCAGGCTGCTGTTGAAGAGGCTGAAAGCCAGGAACAAAAGGACGGCAATAAGGAGAACACGCCAGGACACGCTGCCGCGAGCTGTCGAATCCCCGCGGGCCGTTGAGTTGCGGAAGGTTACCATGCTGCCCAGGCTGTTCTGTTCATGCGTGCAAGAACCTCCTTATGCTCAAGTTGGCGGAAATGGCGCCAAGGAAGGAACCCACCGCTACCAACACTAGGATAATCCAAATCTGGTAGGTGCTATCCGGGGCCATCGCCGACATAAAGCTGAGCTGTTGCAGGCTGGCCACCAAAACGGAGCGCACCGGCACCAGGAGAACGCCGGCGATGATCGCCCCGACCAATCCATAGAATATCCCTTCGATGATGAAAGGGTAGCGGATGTAACTGTCCGTGGCTCCGACCAATTTCATGATCTCGATCTCTTCTTTGCGCGCGTAGACAGTCATCCGAATCGAAGAAGAAAGTAGAAACCAGGTGCTGGCCACAAAAAGCAACGAGATCAGGATGCCGGCAATGCGAAAATAACTGGCGAAGGCGATGAGGCGGTCGACGATGGCTGCATCGTACTGCACTTCCTCAATCTCCGGGATCGCCTTTAGCTGGGCGACTAAGGCAGCGGTGACCTGGGGGCTCTTCGGCTTAATCTCCAAAGAAGCCGGCAAGGGATTCACCATCAAGCTGGTCAGGACATCCTCGAAACCGGCCAAGTCGCGCTTGAGCGCATCCATCGCTTCCTCTTGAGAGACGTAGTTGACCGCCTCTACCTGTGGCCAGGTGACGACTTTGGCCTGCAGCTCGGCCGCCATGGAGGGGGTCACTGTCTCCTTCAGGTAGGCTGAGACGCCGACCCGCTCCTCGAAATTGCGAACCAGGTTGTTCACGCTTCCATCCAGAAGAAGGAAAATTCCGAAAACCAAGAGCGAGATCCCCGCCACTGCGATGCAAGCAACGGAGTACACGCCATTGCGGCGCACATTCAGCCAGGTCTCCACAAGAATCTTGCGGGAGAGCCGGATCGGGCTTCCCCTTTCACGATAGGGACGGCTGCGTATTCTGTTGGCCAT
>JBAXQG010000137.1:0-2637 GCA_037131855.1 bacterium | reverse complement strand
ATCCATCTTGCCACCTGCACCAAGTCAACCATCATCGGATCGAGCGAACATGTTCTGTACATTGGTCGAAAGCCCTTGCTCTATCCTCCCAAATAGGCTTCCTTCACGCGCGGATCGTCCGCCAGCGTCGAGCTGAGCCCTTCCGCGATGACCGCGCCCACCTCCAGTACGTAGGCGTAATGGGCGGTCTCCAGGGCCATGCGGGCGTTCTGCTCCACCAGCAGGATGGTCGTTCCCAGCTCGTTGATCCGTTTGATGGTGCGGAAGATTTCTTCCACCAGCACGGGGGCGAGACCCATCGACGGCTCGTCCAGGAGCATCACTTTCCCGTTGGTCATCATGGCGCGGCCCACAGCCAGCATTTGTTGTTCTCCGCCGGAGAGAGTTCCCGCCAACTGCTTCCTGCGCTCTTTCAGCCGGGGGAAAAGGCTGAAAACGGTTTCATAGGACGCGGCGAACTCTTTTTTATCATGGCGGGTGTAGGTGGCGATCTCCAGGTTCTCCATCACCGTCAGGGTGGCGAACATGCGCCGGCCTTCCGGCACGTGGGAGATCCCCATGGCCACGATGCGGTGAGCCGGCGTGGCAGTGATGTCCCGGTCGAAGAGGGTGACATGGCCACTTTGCTTATGCACGATACCAGAAATGGCTCGTAGAGTGGTGGATTTTCCGGCGCCATTGGCCCCGATCATGGTGACGATGGAGCCGACCTCCACTTTCACAGAAACCCCTCGCAGGGCCTTGATCCCGCCATAGGCCACATGGAGGTCCTTAACTTCCAGGGCGAGGGCCATCAGTGCACCCCCTTTCCGAGGTAGGCTTCGATCACGAGAGGATTGTTCTGGATCTGGGCGGCCGTCCCTTCGGCGATCGTCTCGCCGAAATCCATTACCTTGATCCACTCGCAGATGCGCATTACGAAACGCATCTGGTGCTCGATCAAGAGGACGGTCAACTTGAACTCGTCGCGGATGTGGTAGACCATCTCCATCAGCTTGTCCACCTCATTGGGGTTCATGCCGGCGGCCGGCTCGTCGAGGAGAAGCAGCTTGGGCTGCGTGGCCAAGGCGCGAGTGATCTCCAGGCGGCGCTGCTCACCGTAGGGCAGGTTCTTGGCGATCTCTTCGGCCCGTCCTTGCAGGTTGAAGCGGGCGAGCAGTTCCATCGACTCTTCCCGCATCTTCTTTTCCGCGCGGTGGAACTTCCTGTCGCGGATCACGCAGTCGAACATGCTGGGGCGGTAGTTCTTGTGCATCCCGATCCGCACGTTGTCCAACACCGGGATATTGCCGAAGAGGCGGATGTTCTGGAAGGTGCGGGCAACCCCTTTGGCGACGATCGCAAAGGGTTTCTTGCCGGTGATCTCCTCGCCCATCAGCTGGATGTGTCCCTGGCTGGGCCGGTAGACACCGGTAACCAGGTTGAAGACGGTGGTCTTGCCCGCGCCATTAGGCCCGATAACACCCCAAATGACTCCTTCGGGGAGGTCGAGGTTGAAGTTGGAGACAGCTTTGAGACCGCCAAAGAAGTGCGACAATTGGTCGATTTTCAGCACGATTTTCTGCTCGGCAGGCATCTCAGTGGTCCTCCGGGATCATGAACTTGGCCTCACGGCTCATCAGCCCCTCCGGGCGATAGATCATGATGATAATCAGCAACACGGCGTAGATCACCATGCGCCATTCTACCCCGAGGCCGATCATCGGGAGCACCATCGGCAGGATGTACTTCTCCAGGAAGGTCAGGATGAAAGCCGCAATGATCGAGCCCGTCATACTGCCCATCCCGCCGATGTAGACCACGATCAGCACCAGGAAAGAAGCGTAAAAGCCATATTGGGTCGGGTGGGCCAATTGGATCATGTGGGCGAGCAGGCCGCCGCCGACGCCGGCGAAGAAGGCGCCGATAACGAAGGCCCACACTTTGTACTTGGTGGTGTTGACTCCCACCAGGTCGGCAGCGGTGGCGTCCTCGCGGATGGAGATCATCGCTCGCCCGTGGCTGGAAAAGACCAGGTAGCGCAAGACCATCACAGTGAGGAGGGCGATGATGAAGATGATGGTGAAGTTGGAGAGCTGGGGGATGCCCAGCAGACCGCGCGGTCCGCCAACGTAGTCGATGTTGTTGATGATCGTGCGGATGATCTCCCCGAAGCCCAGGGTGACGATGGCCAGGTAATCGCCTTTCATGCGCAAGGCCGGCATCCCGATCAAAAAGCCGATGATGGCGGCGCCGATCCCCCCGATCAGGAGGGCTACGATGAAGAGGGAAGTGGCCGTGAGACTTCCCGGAATAAGCTTCCAGATAAGCGTGGTGAGCGTACCGGAGACGTAGGCGCCGATTGCGGCGAAGCCCATGTGCCCGATGGAGAACTGCCCGGTGATGCCGTTGATCAGGTTCAGGCTGGTGGCCAGGATCACATAGACCAGGGAGATGTTGATAATGATCATGAAATAGTTGTTCAAGACAAACCCGTCGCCGGCCGGGATCACCTGGCTGAGGAGTATCACAAGGGTGTAGAGCAAAGCAGCATAGAGGATCAGGCGAAAGGTGCTTTTGCTGAACAGCTTTTTCATCGTCGCACCTACACCTTCTCCGACTGCTTCTCGCCCAGGAGCCCTTGCGGGCGGAAGAGCA
>JBAXQG010000136.1:0-2639 GCA_037131855.1 bacterium | reverse complement strand
CACACTGCAAGTTGGCGTGAATGTACGTTGATTCGCCTAACGACAAAGTTGAGCTTCGGGGCGATTTTGGGTTGGCGAGAGATTAAAATCCCTGGACCCCGCGGACGCGCGCCACTCTCATCATCCGTTGATACACCAGTGTGCCCAACAATAAAAAACCCGCGGCGAGGACTACCAGGGCCAGCATCTCCGTTTCAAAGGCGAAGATCAGCTGGGAACCGAGCCACAGGTGACGGATCAAATCAATGCCCCAGGTGAACGGGAAGGCCAGCGCTACCCACTGTAGAGCGGCAGGGAGGATCGTCACCGGAAAAAAGAGGCCCCCAAGGAACGGGGCGGCGTTTCCCACCAGTGAGGCCAACTCGTCCCCTTCCTTGAACACCAGCGTCAGGCCGAAGAGGGCGAAACTCAAGCCGAACGAGGCGACCATAGAGAGCACGAACACCAACAGACTCCAGAGTGCTCCAGTCAGGGAAAGGCTTAAGATGTTCACTGCCAAGGCCAACAACAGAAGGGGGACTGATTCCAAGGTGACCCGTGCGACCCCCAGGAGCGTCCAGCCGATGATGTACTCCAAGCCGGAGATCGGAGTGGCGAAGAGGTCTTCGAACTGTCCCGTGCGCATGGATTCTCGCAGGATGAACACTGACGACCAGAGGATTTCCACGTAGTTCCAATAAGTGGCGCCTATTAGCAGGTAGCCGAAGTAGTCTCGCTTGTCCAAACCGAACAGGAACCCTCCGGCCTGCCCGGTGCCGGCCGCCAACCAGACGATGACAGCGGCCGGGAGGATTGCCAGTAGGGGATAAAGAAACGACCCCCACCAATCCACCCGATAGCGCCGAGCAGACCACAGCATCGCCCGGAACAGGAATAGTGTCTTCACCATGTTTCCCACTCCCCGCGCTGGCGCATCCGCCGCACGGACCAGTTTAGTCCAAGGATCCCCAACAAGAAATATATGAGGGTGATGCCACAAAGGCCTAGGAACAACGGCGCGATGAGGGAGCTCTCACCAGCCAACACAGCTCGGCCCAAGCGGATGGCGTAAACCAGCGGGAAGGTGTAGGCCACTAACTGAAGAGCGCGGGGGTAGGTCTCGATCCGGGCGGTTTGACCGGAGAGAAGACCTAACCCTTGCTGAATGATGAAGTTGAGCGAATCCAGGCGGCGGAAGAGAAGGATCATGGCGGCAAAAAAAATGGAGAAGGCGAACATGAACAGGCCGCATAGTAGGTAGAGCAGCAGCATTAACCACCATGTCCCCTGAGGAACTCCCAACAGGGCGAAGAGGATCATCGTCACTGCGGTGATAAAGAGGCAATCCACTAGTAGCCACAGCCCTCGCCCCACTAGAAATCCCAGCGGAGAGAGAGGCGAGAGGGCGATGCTGGTCATGGTGCCCTCTTCCCGCTCTTCGGCGAATGCTCCTCCCAGGCCGAAAAAGTATTGGTTGAGCCAATACCAGATCAGGCATCCGACCAGGATCGGCCCATCAAGAGCCGCGCTGAGCGAACGGCCGGCCAATACATAGGGAGCCAGCATGAAAAACGGGGTTAAGCTGCGGTTGATCCAGACGAAGCGGTAACGACTCTGCACTTTCGCCTCTTTCCAAGTGATGAAAAGGACCGCCTTCATCGAAGGTGCCTTCTGACCAGGGCGTAGACATCGTCCCGCTCCACGTGGATGTCCATTGCTCCTTGCTCGGTCCATTGACGGATCCGTTCGGCGACCTGGTTCTCCTCCACCAGCTCCTCAACTGTGGCTTGATTAATTTGGGCGCTCAAGCGGAGAAACCCGGCGAAGCTGAACTGGCGAAGAGGACCATCGAGGACGATGCGCCCTTCTTTCATCAACACCAGGCGCGCGTCAGCGGGGAGGTCGTGGAGCACGTGGCTGACTAGGACCACCGTTACCCCCTCCTGTTGGTTCAGGACTACTAGTTGCTTTACGATCTCAGCCGTGGCCTGCGCATCCAGTCCGCCTAACACCTCATCAGCCAAGATCAGTCGAGGTTGGTGCAGCAGGGCCTTGGCCAACATTAATTTTCGCCGCATGCCCGTGGAAAATCCTTCCACCAGTTGATTCTGCTGAGCGGCCAACCCCATTTGCTCCAGCAGGGCGGGAATCCGCTGGCGAACTTGGGTCGGCGAAAGGCGGTAGATCCCCCCGTGGACAATCAGATTTTCACGAGCCGTTAGCTTCCAATAGAGGCTACGATCTGATGGCAGGACCAAGCCGATCCGGTAAGCCAGCTTTTTCCACTCCCGGGCCACCGGCAGACCAAGGACGGTAATCTCTCCGCTGTCAGGCAAGAGCAATCCCACCATCAACTTCAGCAGGGTGCTTTTACCGGAGCCGTTTTCACCGCCGATGACCAGGAACTCGCCCTCGGCGATGTTAAGATCTGTCGGGTGAAGAGCGGTAATTCTCTTCTTGTTCACGCGGAATGTCTTGGCTACCTGGTGGCATTCAACCACCATTTTGGTTGCTCTTTCGCACCCATACATCCGGTTCCACAAACTGGACAGAGCTGAGAATCTCAACAAAGAGTGGGATGGCCACCTGATGGAATTCAAACCAGCAGTCCTTCTCGCGCTTTGCCACGTAGGCATTGAAAACACAACCGCCGCCGCAGA
>JBAXQG010000135.1:0-2641 GCA_037131855.1 bacterium | reverse complement strand
AAATCTGTCCCCATAACTGCTCTCTTACTCTTCCTCCCGATTGATGCGCACCATGCTGAGGAAGGCTTCCTGCGGAATCTCCACGTTTCCTACCTGTTTCATCCGCTTCTTGCCCTCTTTTTGCTTTTCCAGCAGTTTCATCTTGCGCGTCACGTCACCCCCATAACACTTGGCCAGGACATCCTTGCGTTTGGCTTTGATCGTTTCCCGGGCAATGACCCGCGAGCCGATGGCCCCCTGGATAATGACTTCGAACATTTGCCGCGGGATAGAGCGGCGCAGCCGCATCACTGCTTTGCGGGCATGTTCGTAGGCTTTCTCGGCGGGCAGGATGTAACAGAGCGCGTCAACTGGCCGGCCATTCACCAAGATGTCCAGCTTAACCAGCTCGTACGGTTTGTATTCCTCGAAGTCGTAGTCCAAGGAGGCGTATCCGCGCGAGCCGCTCTTCAACTGGTCGTAGAAGTCCAGCAGGATTTCTGCCAGCGGCAGGTGATAGGTGAGGATGACGCGATTGCCCTCGACGTATTCCATGTTGCCGAAGGCGCCGCGGTGGTTTTGACAAAGCTCCATCATCGGGCCGACATATTCCTGGGGGACGATGATCATCGCCTTGACGAAGGGCTCGGCGATGTGTTCAATCAACTCGGGCTGGGGGAACTTGGCCGGGTTGTCGATCTCCAGAACCACACCATTGCGCAAGAAGACGCGGTAATTGACTGAGGGGGCGGTGGCTACCAGATCCTGGTCATACTCCCGCTCCAAGCGCTGCTGCACGATGTCCATGTGCAACAAGCCGAGAAAGCCGCAGCGGAAGCCGAAGCCAAGCGCTGGGGAGGACTCCGGCTCATAGATCAGGGAAGCGTCATTCAAAGAGAGCTTTTGAAGGGCTTCGCGCAGCTCCGGGTATTTCTCATTGACGGCCGGGTAGAGGCCGCAGAAGACCATCGGCTTGACGTGACGGAAGCCGGGCAGAGGGCCTTCGGCAGGCCGCTCGGCGAGCGTGATGGTGTCTCCCACTTTGGTCTCGGAGAGGCTCTTGATGGTGGCAGCCAGGTAGCCGACCTCACCGGCTCTCAACTCCGGTTGAGAGACCAGGCCCAAGCGGAAATGCCCCACTTCCATGACCTCAAAAGATTGGCCGGTGGCCATCATCTGGATCATTTGGCCCACCCGCACGGAGCCGTCAACCACCCGCACGTAGACGATTACTCCCTTGTAAGAATCGTAATGGGAGTCGAAGATGAGTGCGCGCAGAGGCGCCGAGGGGTCTCCTTGCGGCGGGTGAATGCGTCGAACAATGGCTTCCAGCACTTCTTTGATGCCCGTGCCGTCCTTGGCTGAGGCCAGGATGGCCTCGGCCGCGTCGATTAGCAGCGTTTCCTCGATTTCCTTCTTGGTTAATTCGGGATTGGCACTCATCAGATCGATCTTATTAATGACCGGAATGACGTCTAAGCCAAGATCCATGGCCAGGAAAGCGTTGGCCAAGGTTTGCGCTTCCACTCCCTGGCTGGCGTCGACTACCAGAAGAGCGCCATCGCAGGCGGCCAGTGCGCGAGAGACCTCATAGGTGAAGTCGACGTGACCGGGGGTGTCGATCAGATTGAAAATATAATCCCGGTTGTCTTGGCCGTGATAATCCAGCCGCACTGGGTGTGACTTGATGGTGATCCCCTTCTCCCGTTCCAGGTCCATCGAGTCCAGCACTTGTTCTTGCATATTGCGCTCGTTCATCAGGCCAGTCGCTTCCAGAAGGCGATCAGCCAGCGTTGACTTGCCGTGGTCGATGTGTGCGACGATACAGAAATTGCGGATGTTATCTTGCATGCGGCTAGTATATCAGGCTATAATCTGGTGGACATGCTGCCGCAGGTTGCTTAGATGCCGCCGCAGGTTATTATCTCATAACGCAAGGTAAGGAGAAGGTTCGTGCCTAGGTCGGTTTCAGCCAAAAAGAGACAAATCCTCACAGAGAAGAAGACGATGCGCAATCAGGCTCTGGAGAGCGAAATGAAGAGCGCGATCAAGAAAACGGAGCGTTCCATTGCCGCCAAAGCCGAGGATGCCCCGGTCAAGGCCCAGGGTACTGCTCGCTTGATCGATAAGATGGTTAGCAAGGGGATTATCCACAAGAATCAAGCCGCCCGGCGCAAGTCCCGGCTGACCAAGAAAGCCAACAAAACAGTTTAACCATCCTTTCTAAGAAATACGACGAAGCAAGCCAAGAGCGATGGCTTGCTTTTCTGTTGCTAGGCCTCCAAACGGATCAAGAAAGCGCAAAACGCTGATTGAAGATGACGGCATCTTGACGCGCCTTGCCCTGCATCTGCAGCGCGTCGAAGCCGGGAAACTTGCGGCATGGCCTGAGGTAGCCGCCTACGTTGCCGTCCACCGGGATCCGGTCTGCGGGGAAAGCGTTACTGACAGCGTTCAGAGTAGTCAGGCCTCCTTTTGCAGGATTCTTAAAGCATCAATTGGGCATTTCTTGGCACAGGAACCGCATGCGAAACGCTTGAAGGGGGCGATCTCCTCAAGGTTGAGGCGATCCACTTGATCGGTGGGGGATAAACTCACTCAGCCTTCATGATTTCCCCGCCACCCAATAGCCATTCTCCTTGGTAGAGGACAGCGGCCTGTC
>JBAXQG010000134.1:0-2643 GCA_037131855.1 bacterium | reverse complement strand
GCCGGTAGGTTGCCTCGGTACGACGCGATATCTGCAGCAATACAACCAAATGATCAGCATCATGGACTTCATAAACGATTCGGAAATCGCCCAGTCTGATGCGATACACCTTCTCAGCGCCTTTGATTCTTCGGACGCCATAAGGACGAGGTTCCTCAGCCAGCCTTCTCACAGCGTTTTGCAAACGCTCCAAATCCTGCTTTTGCAACCGACCTTTCAACTTTCCCAAATCTCGGTCAGCCGCAGGAGAAACTTCAACTCTATACATGCGTGGGTTCAGTTGTCCCTTCGCAGGAGCGGACTGCCTCCTCCAGCTCCTGTTCGACTTCCGCCCAAGGTCGTCCACCTTTCTCCCGCCATTCTGCCCGAGCCGCTTCGATTGCAGGCAGCAATTCGCTGTCTTCGCGGCTTTCCAGCCATTCGCGCACTGCCTCTCCCACAATGTCGCATGCTGGTCTGTGACTCTTCACTGCTTCGATTTTTAGTTGCGTATAAAGATCCTCATCGTGGAAAACGACAGTCATTTTTCTCTTCATCGTGGATCCTCCATCCAGCCGTTTATACGTCCATACGTACCAGTATGGTAACAATGCGCAAAAGTGATGTAAAGAATTGGAGACAGCTACTGAAACAGTTGGCCCTTCGAGAAAAGATAGCCTGGCTGAGCAGAATGCGCAGAGGAAAACCCAGACAGGTGGAAAGTCATCGCTCCTTGTCATTGGCTGGCGGGCATGAAATGGAGGCGATTGCTGTTTGAAGAGCATCATGAACCTGAAAGGATCACCCTTGAAACCGCGCACTAGTCTTTTCCCCTTGTTCCTTACCGTTTTCCTCGACTTGCTCGGCCTCGGCATTGTCATCCCCATCTTCGCTCCTCTCTTCCTGGACCCGGTGGGAGGGCTCTTCTCCTTCCAGACCGGGCTCTCCACTCGAACCATGTTGCTGGGCTTCCTGCTGGCGATCTACCCCCTGACCCAGTTCTTCGGCGCTCCCTTTCTGGGCGCCCTCTCCGACCGATTCGGCCGGAAACAAATCCTTCAACTGTCCTTGCTGGGCACCCTTTTCGGCTACCTTCTCCTGGCAGCCGGAATCCTGCTGAAAAGCCTGCCGCTGCTCTTCATCGCCCGCGCCGTCGACGGCTTCACCGGAGGGAACATTTCCATCGCTCAGTCGGCCATCTCCGATCTCTCCGATGAAAAGAGCCGCACTCGCAACTTCGGCTTCATCGGCATGGCCTTCGGCCTGGGCTTCATCATCGGCCCTTTTATCGGCGGGAAGCTGGCCGATCCCTCCATCCTCAGTTGGTTCAACTATGCCACCCCCTTCTGGTTTGCCGCCATCCTCACCGGGATCAACCTAGTGCTGGTCCAGCTCCGCTTCCAGGAGACGCTGCGCAGCCGCCGGGAGACGCCCCTCGACTTCCTCTCCGGCTTTCGCAACATCGGACGAGCCCTCTCCATGCCCAACGCCCGGACCATGTTCCTGGTGGTCTTCCTTCTCGCCTTCGGTTTCAACTTCTTCACCCAGTTCTTCCAGGTCTTCCTGATCCAGAAGTTCCAGTTCACCCAGTCGCAAATCGGCGACCTCTTTGCCTATATCGGCCTCTGGATCGCTATTACCCAAGGTTTGATCAACCGCCCCTTGAGCCGCCGGCTGGAAGCGCCGCAGATTCTCTCCTTCTCCGCCTTGCTGCTGGCCGTTGCCCTGCCACTCCTGCTTCTGCCCAGCCAGTCCTCGTTTCTTTTCTTCTTGTTGCCGTTGGTAGCCATCTTCCAGGGGTTGACCCAGCCCAGTTCGCTGAGCATCGTCTCGGGCTTGTGCGACGCCAAGGCGCAGGGTCAGATCCTGGGCATCAACCAATCTTTCCAGTCGCTGGCCCAAGCGATTCCCCCGATCATCGCCGGCTTTATCGTCTCCCTCGATCAGAACCTGCCCATCCTGGTGGCTGGCGTGTCTGTACTGGCGGCTTGGGTCCTTTTCCTGGTCTACCGGGCCGGGGTGCGCCGACGGGGACCGGAGAAGGTCTGCGACTGACCATCTCCTTTACGAGGTAATCGGAGAGGGAGCGGTGTTCCGTTCCCTCTCTCTATTTCTTCTCGATGATGATCATTCACCAGCAACCTGAGAAAGAATGCAAGGCCGGCATAGTCATAGGCAGGTCATAAACCTTGGTGAAGGACGAGCGGTCAGCATTCAGAGATCTTTCAGGGCTGCCGGCGACGCGCGCCAGCGGACAATCTCAGCTTGGACGCTCTTGGGGTAGCGCTCCCCATACTCCTTCAGTTTGCGGGAATTGAGGGCTTCCCATTCCAATTCATCCAGCGGCGGAGGACCACTGCCAGCCTTTCGATCCAAGTACACCCAATCCAAGAGCGCTTTTTCCGGTTCCGCCCAGAGGATTCCTTGGCGGATGGAGTAACCCCAAAAAAGGGGGGTTTGCAGGTGAGAGAAAGCAATGTTGCCCAAGGGGGTACACACTTCCCGCGTTTTCCCGGTGGTCGCGCAAGTGAGGGTGAGCGGCATCTGCGAGAGGATGCCACCCTCTGATAAGGCGCTCTCCCGAGAGATATAGGCCGGTCGACCGAGAAGGCAGGCCAGTGCCTCCAGGGTAGGCATCCCCAGGGAGTTTCCATAGAGGCGCGG
>JBAXQG010000133.1:0-2657 GCA_037131855.1 bacterium | reverse complement strand
CATTGCGGCGGGAAGTCGAAGATTGCCAAGGACGGATTACTGCCGCTCGTCAGCACATTGAGGAACTAAAGGCACGGTAAGATTGCCCGGATGGCGCTGATTGATCCTTCGGATAGGGACTTCGGGATGTGCCAGGATGACCATGCTGTCTTTGAACAAGGTGCACACAAGGGCTCGCCACTGAGGCTGCCGCGAGTTTTCAGACGGCAGCCTCAGTCGGCGATATCGATCATTGCGATAGAGAAACAGGAGGAAGGTGCTGAAAAGAAGTCCTATGGCTGAACAGAAAGGAAAGGAAATTCCGATTCTTCCACAGTTGAGCAGTGAGAGCCTATATGAAGCCCTTCGCCAGGTGAAGGACCCCGAGCTGGACCGTGACTTGGTTTCCTTGGGGATGGTGCAGAACCTGCGGGAGGAGAACGGCACGGTCTCCCTGGAGTTGGCTTTGACTTCGCCTCGATGCCCAATGAGAGAGCAGATCGAGGCTGACGTGCGAAAGACCCTGGGAGCGATTCCTGGGGTGCGCGAAGTGCGGGTTCAGGTACGGGTGATGACTGAAGAGGAAAGCAAGCGTCATCAGTCGGCAGCAGAAGGGGGAACCTCATTGCCCTTCAATCGTGTCCGCCACGTATTGGCAGTGATGAGCGGAAAGGGTGGAGTGGGGAAATCGCTCGTCGCCAGCCTTCTGGCCATCGCCTTGCGTGATGCCGGCAATCGTGTCGGGATCCTCGACGCGGACATCACCGGACCCTCCATTCCCCGCTTGTTCGGCCTCCAAGGAAAGCCTGACGCCTGCGCCTACGGGATTCTCCCTGCCCAGAGCCGGAGAGGGATCAAGGTTATCTCCATGAATCTCTTCCTCCCTCAAGAGGGACAGGCCGTGATCTGGCGAGGACCCCTCATCGCCAGCGCTATCCAGCAGTTCTGGGGAGATGTCTTGTGGGGGCAATTGGACTACCTCCTGATTGATCTCCCGCCAGGAACCTCTGATGCACCGCTCACTGCGCTGCAATCCCTCTCGGTGGAGGGTGTGATCTTGGTCACTTCCCCTCAGGAGTTGGCCGGGATGGTGGTCGAGAAAGCCGCTCAGTTGGCGAGCGCTTTGCATATCCCGATCCTGGGTTTGATCGAGAATATGTCGTACCTCAATTGTCCGCACTGCTCTCTTGAGATTGAGCCGTTCGGCCCCAGCCACGCCGAAGACCTGGCGCAAAAGTTGAAAGTGCCTCTTCTGGGGCGCTTGCCGATTGACGCTGCAGTGGCCATTGCAGGCGATCGAGGGCAAATCGAATCTTGCTCTTTGGCAGGCTTCCCCGAGATCGTGCAGCGGCTCCGCGCTCTGTTGAAAGAAGAAGCGATTCCACTTCGCCCGCCCCGACCGAACTGAAGAGGATTGAAAATGTGCGGCAAACAGAGATAGAGACCTGAATCCATGAGAATCGCTATCGCCAGCGGAAAGGGGGGCACGGGAAAGACGACGGTTGCCACCAACCTTGCTGTGTTGAGTGCGGAGATGCATCGGACAGTCTACGTCGACTGCGACGTAGAGGAACCCAACGGCGGCCTCTTTCTCAAGCCGACTGACCTCCAGTCCTGGCCGGTGGAATTGCTTGTCCCTCGGGTGGAGCGGGAGAAGTGCCTGCGCTGTGGATTGTGTGCCCAGATCTGTCAATTCGGCGCCCTGATCAGCCTGCGTGGTCTCCCCTTCATTCACCAACGTCTTTGTCACGGTTGCGGAGGGTGTGCTCAAGTTTGCTCCGCGGGCGCCATTCGAGAAGAGCCACGACCCATCGGCACTGTGGTAGAAGGTCGAGCAGGGGAGCTTCTTTTTCTGGAAGGCCGGTTGGAGGTGGGGGAAGCGTTGAGTTCACAGGTTATCCGGGCCTTAACAAAGAGGATTCCCCGGCAAACCACAGCCTTTTTGGACGCCCCTCCTGGGACTTCCTGCCCGGTAGTGGCCACACTCTCGGAGGCTGACTTTGTCCTGTTGGTCTGTGAGCCGACGCCGTTCGGTCTGCACGACCTGGATCTCATCCTTCACACCGTGCGAGCGATGAACGTGCCATGCGGGGCATTTATCAACCGTTGGGAAAAGGATGAAGATAGCGTTGAGCGCTTCTGCCTGCGTGAAGGGGTTCCTCTTCTGGCAACCCTTCCGGATGACCGCCGGATCGCCGAAGCTTGCTCTCGTGGGGAGTTGTTGGTTCATTCCCTCTCGGAATTCCGGCCGTTTTTTGTCGACCTATTCACCTGCCTTCTGGAAAGAACCGATCGATGAAAGAGATCGTTTTTGTCAGCGGGAAGGGAGGAACAGGCAAGACCAGTCTGATGGCTGCCTTCACCAGCCTGGCGAAGAATCCTGTAGTAGCTGACTGCGATGTGGATGCGGCTGATCTTTTCCTGCTCCTGCAGCCGCAACAGCAACAGCCTCACTCTTTCGTCGGCGGTAAACAAGCTCACATCGAAGCGGACCTCTGCTTGCGGGAGGGCATCTGTCAGCAAGTCTGCCGTTTCGATGCTGTGCGGCGGGAGACGGATGGTCGTTATCTTATCGATCCATTCCGCTGCGAGGGATGTGGAGTTTGCGCTTATTTTTGCATTCACGGAGCGATCCGTTTGGTAGCGGACCAAGCTGGGGTATGGTTCTCATCCCAAAC
>JBAXQG010000132.1:0-2696 GCA_037131855.1 bacterium | reverse complement strand
AGCAATCAGCCCCCGGCAGCTTGATAGCCCCCGGCAGCTTGATAGCCCCCGGCAGGGAGTCCCTTAATGGCGGATATGCAGCTCGTTGACAACCCGATGCACTTCCGGAAAGCGACTCAGAATCTCTTCGATCACCAAGAAGTAAGCTCGCGCGGGAACCATTCCCTCCAGAAAAAGCGTGCCGCCGGCCAATTGGAAACGGACGCTGCTGCCCTCCAAACGACGGTCCTCAATGAAAGCAACCTCGATTTGTCGCAACAAACCATCCCGGCTGCTCTCTTGGTGATCGAAAGTGATCGTGTCGTCGATCTCCTTCACTCCCTTCACACTGGCCACCTTTTCGAGCAAGGGTTTCTTATCCGTTTGATGATGCACTTGCCCCTTTAACGAGACCACACCGCGAATGACCCGCACTTTTAGGTCTTCCACCTCCGAATGTCCCAACTCGGAGATCGCCAGTAGGACTTTACTCTTCAGAGTCTGGTCGTCGGGAGGGGATTCATAACCGATTCGAACTCTGTTCACCACTTGCTCGATTCCGGGCATGCTGCCCGCTATGCTATCCAATTCCATCTTTTGATGGAGTGTATCCACCCGTCCAGACAATGTCAGGGTTCCCTCTTGGAAATCAATGCCGACATCACTGTGATAAAGTGCGCCGTCCGCGAGTTTCTCTTGGATCAGCGCCTGCAATTGGCGGTCACTGAAGCGCACCTTTTTTTCCACTCTCACATCATTTTCCAGCGAACGCACACCCTCCAACCCACTGACCAGCCCTTCCAGCCGATCTTTCCAAGAAACGGTTTCCACTTGCCCGGTCAAGCGCACTTGTCCTTCACGGACCTTCACTTGAACGTCTTCCAGGTAAATCACCGGATCGTCTCGAATGAGAGTTTCGATGCAGACCAATAGTTGGCGGTCTTCGTCACCGCAACGCTTTACTAGATTGTTGGCTTGGCGCTTGGCTCGACTCATCTCAACTGGTAGTGCGTTTTACTTCCATCCACCCCTCCACTCCACTTGGCAGGATCACGCGGATCCATTCATCCTTGCTCTCCAGGCGGATCACGCCCAGTCCTGCGTAGGCTTCTCCCGCTTCCTCTCCACCGCCTGGCTGCTGTAAAAGTTTACAGTCCTCGATCACGATTAATGAGGGAATCGACAGATCGGAGGAACGCAAGTAACCACCCCAAGCCCACCCATTTTTCCCATTGAACTGGAGACGATACCAGCCCATGCTCTCCTCTTTGGTCAGGATGACCTGCACTCCTTTTGGCAGAACCTCAAGAATTTCTCCTGCCTGCATCGGAGCAGCGCGCATCTTCACTTCCTCCACTGCGGTTGTAGCGAATATTTGATCTCGTTCGAGAAGAATCTCTAAAAATATTTTCTCTTCCATCAAAGTGATTGTGCGCGTCGTGCTCTTGTAGAGAGCTTTCTGAAAGGAAATCGTCGTCTGCCCGTAAGGCAGCGTGGACAGCTGAAAAACCCCTCGTACCGAGGAGGTGGTAAACAAGATGGCGCCAGAGCTGACCTTGACATCACTGAGAACCTCATTGCTCTCTCTATCGAAGATTACCCCCAGGATAGCGCCTGTTTTTGGCGTCTCTTTTGGTACACAGGCAGAGACCAGGAACAGGCTGACAATGGCTAACGCCAGCCATGGCAGAATTGGTCCAGCAAGGTTTCTCCATAAGGACGAATAGCTCCACTGAGGCATGCTCTTCTTGACTGCCTCCTTCAACAATTCCTATCATTTTAACACGAGAGGCTAACAACTTGACCGCTGAGCGAAACAACAAGGAATATACTACAATAGCTCGTTGGGTACTCCCCAGGCTGAGCATCGGCTTTGTTGATTGGTCAAGGCGAAGGCTTAGGGCGAGTGCTTTAGCGCAGTGGGTCAGCTTCTGGTCTCGATCGGGAAGCATGCTGCCTGGTTCAACCATCAAGGTAGATCTATTGCGGGAAAACGCCAAGAAGGGGGCCTGAGCAGTGTTCTGTACCAAGTGCGGTCGCCAGAATCCGGAAGGAAGCACGTTCTGCAATCATTGCGGTGAGCCCTTGATCAGCCCGGGGCTCGGTGAGAGGCGATACAAGCTCCAATCGTCGCGTAAACGGAGAGGACCCAGCGCTTCACGTCTGCCTCTTCTTTTTGCCGCGTTGTTGGTCTTGATCTGTGCCGTAGTGGTCGTGATCTACGTCCTCGTGGTTGGCCCATCCAACCAACCTGCCAGTAATGAGATCGTGCGCATTGAGTTGGACCCGGTCGGCAAGCAGATGGATCTGGGCGCCACACAAGCCTTCATCGTCATAGGGTACACAAAAGATAACGCGAAAAATTCTTTTACTGAAGGGGTTGCCTGGTCGGTGAATCCCAGCAATCTTGGCAAAGTTGACGAGAAGGGGGTTTTCAAACCGAGTCAAGTTGGGGATGGAGAGATCATGGCTACTTATCAAAGCAAGAGTGGGGAGAAAAAAGCCACTGCCAAGGTCAGCGTGAAAGCCGGGGTAGCCATCGAACGAATCACGATCAATCCTGCCACTGCCAATCTAGCGGTTGGCGAGGAACAAGTCTATCAAGTCAAAGCAGTCGATACTACAGGCGCCGAGGTGACTATCCAAGCGAAGTGGATGGTTCTGGAACCGAATCAGGGCACAATTGATCAAAATGGCACTTTCAAGGCGGCTAAGAT
>JBAXQG010000131.1:0-2709 GCA_037131855.1 bacterium | reverse complement strand
CTGTCAACTTACGGCCTCAGGCTGAATCGTTTCCGTTACGATTTTCCCCCGCTCCAGGATCACCGTATGACAGCCCACCTTGCGTACGATATCTTCGTTGTGGGTGGCCATGATGACCGTTGTCCCTTGCAGGTTTACTTGTTTCAGCAGCTCCATCAACTCCCAGGAAGTGGCCCAATCCAAATTTCCGGTGGGCTCGTCGGCCAGGAAAAGGGGTGGATTATTGGCCAGCGCGCGGGCGATGCTGACTCGCTGCTGTTCCCCACCGGAAAGCTCGGAAGGGAACAGATTGGCCTTGTCAATGAGGTTGACCAGCTCCAAGACGTAACGCATGCGCTTCTTCGCTTCCCGCTCGGAGACTCCGATGACTTCCAGGCTAAAGAGCACGTTCTCGGCCACAGTGCGCCGGGGAAGCAGCTTGTAGTCTTGAAAGACCGTGCCGATGGTGCGTCGAAGAAAGGGAATCTGCTTGTGTTTCAAACGGGCCAGGTCTCTTCCATCTACTACCACCCGTCCCTGGGTAGGGATCTCAGCGCGGTAGAGCAACTCCAATAAAGTAGATTTGCCGGCGCCGGAGGGTCCGGTGATGAAGATCATTTCCCCCTTCTCCACGCTCAAGTTGACTTGATCCAAGGCGACCAGGTTGGGAGGAAAGACTTTAGAGACATTCTGCAACTCGACAATAGTGATGCCCGACCCGGGCACCTCAGCCTCCCGGCCTCTGGTAGAGTCCCCATACCATCAGCACGATATCGGTCTGGGCCAGCAGGCCTCTCCCGTCCGAGCGCGGAACGATGAGCAGGTGATTGGTTTGCACCGCTTCCTGGTGTTTCACGTCGATTCCGCTGGTGACATCGGAGAGCCCTCCTTTGGTGATGGAGGGATCAGCCAAACAATAGGCCGAGCCGACCCGCAGAATAAACTGAGTTCCGGCTTGGCCGATAATGGAGTGGCCTGCCGGCAGCTCGACTACCTGGGGAGCCAGGAATTGGTCCAGGTAACTCTTGGTAATGATCGGATCCTCCACAGTTCCGGGTTGTCCGGTTTGCGCGGAAGTTCGACCCACCCACAAAATCCCGCCAATCAGAAAACAGGCCAGAAGGAGGAAAACCAGCCAGTACACCCTGCCGGGGGCTGTCAAGCTGCCGGGGGCGGTCATGCTGCTTTTTTTCTCAGCCACACTAGGCCTGGGCTCTTTGCTCATGCCGCAGATTCTCCCAGATGAAGGGGGTGATGTCACCATTGAGGACGCGCATCACGTCCCCCACCTCATATCCCGTTCGATGATCCTTCACCAATGTATAGGGATGCAAGACATAGGATCGTATTTGATTGCCCCAAGCAGCCGTGAGGTATTCTCCACGCAACTCGTCGAGCTTCTTCCGCTCTTCCTCGACGGCCAATACAGCCAGCCTGGATTGCAGGATCTTCATCGCAGTGGCTTTGTTTTGCAGTTGTGATCGCTCGTTTTGGCAGGAGACCACGAACCCGCTCGGAAAATGAGTGATGCGAACGGCCGAATCTGTTTTCTGAAGGTATTGCCCGCCGTGGCCTGAGGAACGAAAGGTATCGATGCGCAAGTCGTCCGGGTTGATATGCACCACCTGGCTCTCGATCTCTGGAACCACGTCAACCAGGGCGAAAGAAGTATGCCGCCGGTGATTCCCGTCGAAAGGAGAGATTCGCACCAGCCGGTGAACCCCTTTCTCGTTGCGCAGCAGTCCGTACGCTTTGCTGCCTTTGATGAGGATGGTAGAAGACTTGATGCCCGCTTCTTCTCCCGGAGAGAGATCAACGACTTCAGCCTTGAAGTGGCTCTCCTCCGCCCAACGAAGGAACATCCGCACCAGCATTTCGGCCCAGTCCTGGGCGTCGGTGCCTCCGGCGCCGGCGTGTACGGAAAGAATGGCGTCGGAAAAATCGTAGGGACCGTTCAGATAGAGGGTTTCCTCCATATCACGGTTCACTTTCCTCCAAACAGCAAGGCGCTCTCCCAAATCGGACAAAAGTGGCGTGATGTCCTCCTCGTCCATCAAGTGCAGCCAGGTCTCCGTCTCTTCGAGCTCGTGGACCAAGCGCTGATGAAGGGTAAGGGATTCCTCCAGACGGGTCATCCCTTGCAGCACCGCAGTGCGGCCTTCGCTTTGCCAGAAGTCGATCTCTGAACTGGTTTTCTCGAGATCAGCCTTTTGCAAAAGCAGATCCTCCGGGTGAAAAGCGCCGGCTAGTTTGTGGAAAGCGCTGTTCAAGAACTGCACTTCCTGGCGCAATAAAGCCAGGTCTACTGGTCTTTCCCGTGACATCTCTTGTATTTCTTTCCACTGCCACAGGGACAGGGGTCGTTTCGCCCGACCTTGCTCATATCGGCAGTTTGAGCGGTGTTTACTCCTCCCTTTCCAGTGGAAGAGGAGGGGTGAGCAGCACTGCCTGAATTAGTAAAAGCAGATTGGGAGCTGCCCTCGCGATGAGAGAAGGTCGTATTCCCATCCTTGCTTCCAGCCTGGGACGCCGGGCGGGGACTGGTCCCGGACGATGCGGGCGCCGGCTTGCTGCCGACATGCCGCAGTGCCGCCGGGCCGCCGGCGCGTTGCGGCGCAGGCGTGGAGACGGGTTGCGATTGAGGTTTTACCTGCGCGCGGAAAAGGAACTTGACAGCATCTTCACGGATCGAGGCCAACATGGCCTGGAACATCTGGAAAGACTCCAATT
>JBAXQG010000130.1:0-2723 GCA_037131855.1 bacterium | reverse complement strand
AGGTCGGGTGGCGATCCAAGGCAACTTCTTCCACCAAGGCGCGATAGAGGGCGGCCGTGTGGCCAGCCCGGCCCAGCCAGTCGACCATGCGAAGGAAGAGGTCATAGTCACGGTAGGGCGCCTCCGGTTGGAGATCCTCTCCTAAACCGAGTTCGCACATGCGGTGGAAGAGCCGCTGGTAGATTTCCACCGTCGGTCGCTGGCTTGAAGCAGCAGCTTCCGCGAGGGGCGCCGTGAGGACTGCCAGCGAACGGAGACGGGGGAAGTTAAAACAAGCGCGGATGAAAGCGGAGAGTCGAGCGGCTTCTCCCATTTCCTGGCGGGAAATGAGTTCCGTTTCCTGGACTGCATAGTCGGGGGATCCTCCTGACACAATGCCGTAGGAAGCCGGGTTGTCGAAATAGGCTGAACCGGGCAGAAGGATCAGCAGATTGGGGGAAATAGAGCTGGGTCGAAGGGCGAGAGCAAATTCCAGCGAATCTAGGTAGCTCTCCAAGCTTTCACCGGGAAGCCCGCAAATCAGGCTGAGGGAGAGACTCAAGCGGGGTGCGTGCCGGCGCAATTCTTGGAAACAATGGCGCAAGAGAGCGAGGTTGGTAGACCGCTTGGCCCGGCGCAATACCTCCGGGTTGCTGCTCTGCAGCCCGATGCTGACCAAAGCACGTGGAAACCGGGAAAGCAAATCCATAGCTTCCCGGTCGATATGAAGTGGGTTTACTTCAAAGAACCAGGTTGCCTCCGGACATTCCGCCGCCAGCAATTGGAGGATGGCTTTGGCGCGTTCCGGAAAGAGAAAGAAATCCGCGTCCAGGAAAAAGCCGCCCTTGACCCAGGTTTTGGTAAAAGCAAACCTCAGCTCCTCTACCACCGTTTCCAATGGGAAGAGCCTGACTTCTTGCGGTCCCCAACCGCAGAAAAGGCAGGCGTTGGGGCAACCGCGGTAGGTCTGCAGGCTGAGGAAATGGCCGCGCGGATCCTCCAGCTCCAGAACCCCATTGAGGATCGGTGAGTTAATCCGGCTTAAGCTGGGCAGGAGAGTTGCTACCCCGCCCATTCGCAGGGTTCCGTCTTTTTGTCGCAGCGTCAAGCCCGCCGGCGGAGGGACGGATCCCGGCCTCAACAGGTGGCGAAGCGTCCCGGTCAGGGCGATCTCGCCCTCGCCGCAGATGACCCCGTCGATGGCAGGATTCTCCTCCAGGAGAAGGTGGACGGCGGAGGGGTGTCCGACCTGGGGGCCGCCGAGCAGGATGAACAGGCCGGGGAGAAGGTCTTTGATCGCTTTCGAGAGGGCAAGCACTCGTTTGATGTTCCAGACATAGGTGGACCACCCCAGGAGCCAAGGCCGCGCTCGTTCCAGCGCGTCGAGAATGTCGGCGTCGCTTTGATAACTGCGGAAATCGGCCATGTTGATCGGAAAGGCTGATAAGAGGTCAGGTTGAGCACGGAGGTAGGAAACCAGCGCCGCTGGGGCCAAAGGCGCCCAGCGGCAGTCTCCTAGTTCAAAAGGAGTCAGGCCGGCGAGGAGAACAGGACGCGCTGACGCGGGCTGTCTATCCGCGGGCTGTCTACTTGCCTGCCCTGCTTCAGTCAGCACTCCCGATGATGCTTGCCAAGGAATCGTGGATGGGGATGATGGTATCGAAAGAAGAGATGGTGAAGACCTCCCGCACCACGCCACTCGGATTGGCGACTGCTAAGGATCCCTTCACCGCCTTCATTTTTTTCGCCAGCAAAAGAATGCTGCGCAAGCCCGCGCTGCTGATATAGTCCAGACCGGAGAAGTCCAAGACCACCTTTCTTGCCCCTTCATCAGTCCACCCCAGCACTTTTTTCTCGAAATCCGGCGTGCTCACCGCATCCAGCCGTCCCTTGACGGTTACCACCAACCAACCCTGCTGTTCACTGCGTAGGATCTCCATCTTCTTTCCTTTCTCTTCTTCATTGAGTTGCTGAATCGTGCCGAATCCCCGGCACAAGGGCGAGGATGATGTAATGCTACTATAGAACAGGGCTCCCTTGTCGGGAAGGGGATCAGGCGATGGCCTTCAAATCGAGGGGAGTGAGATAGCGCTTGCGGTACCAGCCCATCCCGGCCTGAGCCAGGGCCTGGACGAAAAGCATCAGAGCGAAGAGAAATGAGACCAATGCGCCAAGAGTGAACTGACCGCCCAATGCCAGGCGCATCGCGTTGTACAGCGGAAGCCCGATCAGAAGGAGAAGGATGGCCAGGCTGGCGATGGCATACCCAAGAAAGAGCAGCCGCTCTCCCCAGGGGAGAGTTGGGGCTTTCCCGCGGCCGCCCAGTGCGCCTAACAGCGCCTCCACATAGGCAAAGGAACGTCGGCGCAGATTAGGCTGGTCCAGGAGATCAGCCAAGGCGTAGTACCCGTCCAGCTCCAGCACCGGGAGAAGGTTCAACAGCGCGCTGGTGAAGCTGATCAGCGCCAGCAGGTCGAAGGCGCGGGCAGTGATCTCCCATCCGGCCATGAGGGAGAAATACTCCCCCCAGTGAAAGAGACAGGCCAGCGTCAAAGTAGCCAGAGGACCGGCCAGGGAAACAAGGGCTCGCTTCCACCGCTCTTTCACCATCCAGGTTTCGGTGGTGTCGACGTAGGCGCAGAGGAGGCCGTAATAGAGCAGCAGGCCAAAGGCCCGCACTTTCCGCCCGAAGCGTTTGCAGGCCATGCCGTGGGATAGTTCGTGGAGCAGGATGCTGCCGTAGA